>JBIPOH010000072.1:0-12691 GCA_044379435.1 Novosphingobium sp. | reverse complement strand
GCGATGCGCTTTGCGATGAGCCGCGCGTGGGACTGGCTCAACACCCCGACCGATGCGCTCGTCACGCCCAAGGACCCGATGGGCCCGGCGCGGCGGCTGGGCTTCTACAAGGCCAATCCGGGCGTGTTCGCGTGAAGCACGTTGCGATTTTCACCGATGGCGCGTGCAAAGGCAATCCCGGCAAGGGCGGCTGGGGCGCGCTGCTGCGCATGGGCGAGGTGGAGAAGGAGCTCTCAGGCTCCGAGAAGCTCACCACCAACAACCGCATGGAACTGATGGGCGCAATCCGCGGGCTGGAGGCGCTGAAGCAGCCCTGCAAGGTGACCCTGCACACCGACAGCAAGTACGTGCTCGACGGCATCACCAAGTGGGTGTTCGGCTGGCAGAAGAAGGGCTGGAAGACGGCCGACAACAAGCCGGTCAAGAACGAGGACCTGTGGCGCGCGCTACTGGCAGCCGCGCGCCCGCACCAGATCGAATGGGTCTGGGTAAAGGGCCACGACGGCCACCCGGAAAACGAGCGCGTCGACAAGCTCGCCAGCGACGCGGCCATCGCGGCCTGAGTCGGGTTCAGTCCGCAGTCGTCGTATCTAACACTTCGGCGCCGGGGCCATTCTCCAGCACCGATTCAATCGCGTTCTTCGCGCTGGCCTTGGACTTGTAGCCCTCGGTCCAGAAGATCGCTTCGCTGTTGTGGCAGAAGTAGGCGACGAACTCGCCCGCCTTGTTCTTCCGGATTTCGAAACGGTGGGCCATGGTCAAATCTCCACACAGATTTTCCTATGTGCCTGCCTTTACCACGGCACGCGCGTGATGGGAGCGCGAAACCGTCCGCTATGGGCCAAACCGGGCGGGCGAATAGACCGCCGCATCGATGCTTTCGGTCATCACATCGCGCGGCAGACCCAGCAGCAATTGCGCGGCGAGGCGCGCAGCGGCGGGCGCGGTCTGGATGCCGAAACCGCCCTGCCCGGCAAACCAGAACAGCCCCTCGCGCCGGGCATCGAAGCCGAACACCGGCAGCCGGTCGGGCGCAAAGCTTCTGAGGCCTGCCCAGCGCCGCTCCAGCCCCAGCACCTTCCAGTCCACCGCCTGCTCCATCCGGTCGATGGCCATGGCGATATCCAGCTCCTCGGGTGCGGCATCGCGCGCCACGTCGGGCGTCTCGTCGTGCGGGGAAAGCCAAAGGCGGCCACCTTGCGGACGGAAATAGAAGTCCTCGTCGAAACTCAGCGTCAGCGGCAGGTCTTCGGGCGGGACGGGATCGACTCGCAGTTGCACCATCGAGCGGCGCAGCGGCTGGACCCCGAGCGGCGCTGCGCCCGCCATTTGCGCCACGCCATCGGCCCAAGCGCCCGCCGCGTTGACCAGCAGCGCAGCCCGCGCCTCCCCCGGCCCGGCGGCACCGCTCCACGCCAGCCGCCATTCTCGCCCTTCGCGCTCGGCCCCATCCAGCCGGGCGCGCACCCTCAGCACGCTGCCCACCTTGCGCGCGGCGGCAAGGTAGTGCTGGTGCATCGCGGCGACATCGATATCGGCGCATTCCGGCTCCCACGCGCCGATGATCCAGTCCGGCCGCAGCCCGGGCACGATCTGCTCAAGCCGCTGCCGCCCGATCAGCTCGATCCGCGCACCGGCAGCCTGGAATTCCGCCACAAAGCCTTCGGCCACCGTGCGATGGTCCTCGCGCCCGATATGCAGGCCGCCGCGCGGGCTGAGGAAGCCGTGATCGGCCAGCCACGGCCCCGATGCCGCTGTCAGCGGATAGATCTGCGGCCCGCCGATGGTTTCATGCCAGAACGCGGCAGAGCGCCCGGTGGTGTGATAGCCGGGGGTGTCCTCCGCCTCGATCAGCAGCACGCGCGCGTGGGGCGCGCATTCGGCGGCAAGGCTGGAACCGGCCATGCCAGCGCCAACGATGGCAATATCGAAATGCTCTGCAGCCATGGTTCAATCCGTCTTTGCGGCAAGAGCACGGTTCAGGAAGCTGGCAATCGCGGCCATGGCCTGCGCGCGCACCGGATCGGCTTCGCGCAGCAGTTCGTGCCGTGCCTCTGGCCCCCATGCGACCAGTTCGCCGTGTGGCAGGCGCGCCGCGGCTTCTTCGATCGCAGGCCAGGAAACCAGCGCATCATGCTGCGCCGCCAGCACCAGCACCGGCGCCATCACCGCTTCGAGCACACCCGGCGCGCGCAGGATTTCGTTCGAGGCCGCCGCGCGTTCGACCCAGCGCCAGCTGGCCGGGCCGAGCTCCAGCTCCGGCCGCGCGGCGCGCCACCACAGCTCGTCGGCATAGCGATCCGCATCGTGGGTGAGCAGCGTGGAACGCATGTCGAGCGGTGAGCCCGGCTTCTCGCTTACCGGCCAGGCCATGCGCAGCGGATCGCCGATGGCGCACATCAGGCGTCCGTAAAGGCTCTGGATCCAGCGGGGAATCGGGGTGACGAATCCGAGCATCGGCGCGCTGAGCACAACGGCATCGGGATTGGCTGCCCCTTCTGCCACGCCGCGCAGCACAAGGTGGCCGCCCATCGAATGGCCCACCAGCACATGCGGCCCGGGCGTGGCCGCGCGCCAATCGCGCCAAAGCGCTGCAAGGTCGGCAATCCAGATCGAGAAGTCCGCGATATGGCCCACCAGCGGGTTTGCCGTCATGCGCCCGGAAGCGCCCTGCCCGCGCCAGTCTGCGGCGCTGACATGCCATCCAGAATAGCCCCATTCCGTAAGTGATTCCAAGTACTTCTCATAGAAGTCCGCGCGCCCGGGGAGGAACAACAAAGAGCCACGCTGCGCCGTGCCGGGAGGCGGCGATATCGCAATGCGGCGGATCTCGTGGCCATCAGGCAAGGCCCAGCGCCATTCCCGCGAACCGGCCGGAATGGCCCGCCTGTCAAACACTGCACTCACGTCCGCAACTCCGCGCATATCCTTCTAGCGGCATCCGCAAGTTACCGGAACTGCGGCGCCGGTTTGGTTACCGTTTGGTAAGTGATTGTCCCGTATGAGACCCCCATGCAGGGAACTCATATCGTTTACGGACTGGTCGGGGCCTTGGCAATCGCGCTTGCCGTTGCTGCCTTCACCGATATCCGCCGCCGCCAGATCGACAACTGGCTGAACGCTGCCGTGGCGGCCGGTGCGCCGCTGTTCTGGTGGGCGAGCGGCCTTGCGCTGTGGCCCGGAGTGGCATTGCAAATCGGCCTCGCGGTGGTCACGTTTTTCGTGCTGGCAGGGCTCTTTGCGCTGAAAGCGATGGGGGGCGGCGATGTGAAGCTGCTCACCGCCCTCGCGCTGTGGATGCCCGCGCTACTGTTCCTCAAGCTGCTGGTGATCATGGCGCTCGCAGGCGGCGTGCTGACCATCACGATGGGCATGTGGCACATCGCCCGGCGCCAGAAAGACAAGCTCAAGATCCCCTACGGCATCGCCATCGCGACCGCCGGTCTCTGGATCATCACCACCACTGATTGGGCCACGCTCAACGCCGTCTCGGCGGGCTAGGTCTATCTTAACCATTTTGCCCGAAGGATGCGGGCGGATCAAACGGCAGGATTGTAGCCATGGACAGGAAGAAGCTGATGCTGCTGGTGGGGGCGCTGATCGTGGCGATCGGCACGGCCTTTGCTGCCAGAAGCATGTTTGCGGGCGCTTCATCGCCGCAGGCGGTGGCTGCCGCGAAAATGCCGATGGGCGCGAAAGTGCTCGTCGCCAACCGCGCGCTTCCTGCCGGCACGATCATCACGGCAGACGCCATGGGCTATCAGCCCTGGCCGAAGGACCTCGTCCAGGACGTCTACTTCACCGAAGACAAGACCGACATGTCGAAGCTCCTCGGCACTGTGGTGCGCCATCCGATCACGGCAGGCGAACCGGTCACGCAGGGCAGCCTCGTCTCCCCCGGCGACCGCGGCTTCCTGGCCGCCGCGCTCGGGCCGGGCATGCGCGCTGTCACCATTCCCGTCAGCGCACGCACCGCCGTTGCAGGCTTCGTGTTTCCCGGTGACCACATCGACCTCGTCCTGACCCAGACGGTGAAGGGCGGTGTCCAGCCGCTCAAGACCGCCGAGACCATCCTCAAGAACCTGCGCGTGCTCGCCACCGACCAGACCACCGCGCAGGCAACCGTGGAAGGCAAGACCCTCGTGCGCACGTTCAGCACCGTGACGGTGGAAGCCACGCCCAAGATCGCCGAAAAGATCGCCGTGGCCCAGACGCTGGGCACCATCAGCCTCTCGCTGCGTTCGCTGGCCGACAATTCGAGCGAACTGGAACAGGCCATCGCGCTGGGCCAGATCAAGATTCCCGCCGGTGCCAGCAAGGCCGAAGAGGAGCGCATCCTCAAGCAGGCGATGAGCAAGCCCATCGAAGCGGACGGCAACAGCTTTGCCACCGGCGGCGACGTTTCGCGCTTCCAGCCCAAGAAGGCCACCGATCCGATGAGCGCTGTGCAGGCCATGGCCAAGGCGATGGGTTCGATCATGCCCCGCCCGGCGCAGGCTGGCGGCACGATGACCGACGCGGCCCGCGCCCTGTTCTCGCCCGGTCCGGTGGTCCGAGTAACTCGCGGCCGCGACACGACCGAAGTCAAAGTGGGAGGCAAGTGAGATGATCATGAGCATTCATCCCAAGGCCCCTACTGCGCCCGCGAAAGGCAAGACCATGAAGGTCCGTATCGCAACCAAGCTGCTCTCGCTCGCTGCCCTTGCGGTGCCGCTGGCGCTCACCTCGGCCCCGGCGCCGGTTGCAGCCCAGACGGTGACCAGCCCGGCGCGCAGCATCGCCATCTCGATCGGCCGCGGCCAGCTCGTCACGCTGCCCGGCAAGATGACCGACGTGTTCGTCGCCAACGATTCGGTGGCCGACGTGCAGGTCAAATCGTCCAACCAGCTCTACGTGTTCGGCAAGGCGGGCGGTGAGACCACAGTCTATGCCAGCAACGCGAACGGCGATGTGGTGTGGTCGGCCAATGTCCGCGTCGGCACCAATATCGACAGCATCGAGCAGATGCTCAAGCTGGCGATGCCCGAGGCGAAGATCGTCACCTCGACGATGAACAACACCGTGCTGCTGACCGGCACGATTGCCGCGCCCGAAGACGCCGCCGAGGCCGAGCGTCTCGTCAAGGCCTTCGTCGACGACAAGACCAACGTGATCAGCCGCCTCAAGATGGCGACGCCGCTGCAGGTGAACCTCCACGTGAAGTTCGCCGAAGTGAACCGCTCGCTCGTGCGCCAGATCGGCTCGAACCTGACGACCATCGACGGCTCCGGCGGGTTCAAGTTCGGCGTCGGCCAGGGCCGCGCGCCCGGCTCGTTCATCACCACCGATCCTAATCTGCCGCTGGGCATCGGCACCAATGTGCAGGGCTTCACGATCGATCCGACCGGGGCGGCCAAATCGGCGTCCAATCCGCTGGGCATCATTGCCGCGCCGGGCACCACCGTGACCCCGCTGCAAGGCACGCAGACCATTGCCGGCATGGGCAAGCTGTTCGGGATGAACATCCTGGGCGCGCTTGATCTGGGCGAGACCATTGGCCTCGTCACCAGCCTTGCCGAACCGAACCTCACCGCGCTTTCGGGCGAGACGGCCAACTTCCTCGCGGGCGGCGAATACCCGATCCCGGTCAACACCGGGCTGGGCGTCACTGCCATCGAATTCAAGAAGTACGGGGTCAGCCTGGCCTATACGCCCACCGTGCTGGCCAACGGGCGCATCTCCATGCGCGTGCGGCCTGAGGTATCCGAGCTTTCCTCGGAAGGCGCGATCATCACCAACAACACCACCGTGCCCGCACTGACCGTGCGCAGCGCCGAAACCACGATCGAACTGGGCTCCGGCCAGAGCTTCATGATCGCGGGCCTGCTGCGCAACAACGTGCAGAACACGATCACCAAGATGCCCGGCGCCGGCGATGTGCCGATCCTGGGCTCGCTGTTCCGCTCCACCGCCTATCGCAAGGGTGAGACGGAACTGGTGATCGTGGTGACGCCGTATCTGGTGAACCCGGTCGATGCCAATGCGATCAAGCTGCCGACCGATGGCTTCCAGTCTGCCTCGGCGCTGCAGCAGGTGCTTGGCCATATCGAAGCTGACGGCGTGAGCGGGGCCGACCGGCCCAAGCCGACCGAGAAGCCCGGCACGATCCAGACGAACGGTCCGAAAGTCGGTGCGCTCGATGCTCCGCAGGTCAATGTCGCTCCGCAGGCCCTGGCCAGCGCGGCGCCCGCTGCTGCGCCGGTCAAGGCTTCGCGTCCGTCCAAGAACCGTCAGGCCAGCGCCGCTGCTGTGCCCGGCTTCAGCTTCCAGTGAGAAAGGGCTCACCCATGTCCATTCGTCTGCCCCGCCTGCAAGGCGCTGCCCGGGCCGCCTTCCTCGCCGCCATGCTGAGCCTGCCGCTGGCTGCCTGCAACAGCCCCTCGGCTGATGCCAACCGCGGTCTTGAAAGCGTGCACCAGCCAGTCGTGCAGCGCACCAGCTTGGTGTTCGATGTCTCCACCCTGCCCGGTGGCGGCCTTGCCGTTTCGGAACAGCGCCGCCTCGCCGGCTGGCTCGAAGCGCTCGATCTTGGCTATGGTGATCGGCTTGCGCTGGATGATCCCACCGAATCGAGCCAGACGCGCGGCTCCGTAGAACAGGTTGCCGGGCGCTTCGGCATCTTGCTGGCCGATCTCGCTCCGGTCACCGAAGGCGATATTGCCCCCGGCACGGTCCGCGTGGTCGTCTCGCGCACTGAAGCCAGCGTGCCCGGCTGCCCGGACTGGTCCGCGAAGATCGACAACAAGCTCAGCAACGCCACCTCGCCCGGCTATGGCTGCGCGGTGAACGGCAACATGGCGGCGATGGTCGCCAACAAGGAAGACCTTGTGCGCGGCGTAAAGGGTGCCAGCACCACCCTGGTGCAGAGCAATGCCAAGGCCATCAAGTCCTACCGCGATCAGCCGCCGACGGGTGCGGGCGGGCTGAAGCAGATTTCCAGCAAGTCCGGGGGTAACTGATCCATGAGCGCGTCCTGGAAAACTACCAATCGCGACATGTTCGCGGCCTTCATGTGCGATGATACCGCGCTCGATGTGCTGCGTCCGGTCTCGGTCGACATGGGCTGGCAGCCGGAAAAGTGCAACAAGGGCGGCCTGCGCAACGCGATCCAGTCGCTCTCGATTGCAGCATCGCCTGCGATTCTGATGGTCGACCTTTCGGAAAGCGGCGACCCGCTGAGCGATATCAATGCCCTCGCCGAAGTGTGCGAGCCGGGCACCGTGGTCATCGCGGTCGGCCAGGTCAACGATGTGCGGCTGTACCGCGATCTGCTGGCTTCGGGCATTCAGGATTATCTGCTGAAGCCGCTGACGCCGGGCCAGGTGCGCGATGCGCTC
Source organism: Novosphingobium sp. (assembly GCA_044379435.1). Classification (GTDB taxonomy): domain Bacteria; phylum Pseudomonadota; class Alphaproteobacteria; order Sphingomonadales; family Sphingomonadaceae; genus Novosphingobium. The sequence continues at coordinate 5,315 of JBIPOH010000072.1, read as the reverse complement.
GTGCAGGCGCAGGCGATCTTTGCTGCACCGAAATCGGCTGATGGCGCTGCGGTCAAGCGCCATGTCTCGACCGCCGTGGTCGGCACGCGCGGCGGTGTCGGCGCCTCGACCATCGCCACTTCGCTGGCATGGCTGTTCAGCAGCGATCACCGTCTGCCCACCGCACTGCTCGACCTTGACGTGCATTTCGGCACGGGCGCGCTCACGCTCGATCTCGAACCGGGCCGGGGCCTGACCGACGCGATCGACAATCCCAGCCGCATCGACGGCCTGTTCATCGAACGCGCGATGATCCGCGCCAACGACAATCTGGCGATCCTCTCGGCCGAAGCGCCGATCAGCTCGCCGCTGATGACCGACGGCAGCGCCTTCGTTCAGCTGGAGGAGGAATTCCGCCACGCGTTCGAAATGACGATGATCGATCTGCCGCGCAACATGCTGATCAACTTCCCGCATCTGCTGGCAGACGTGAACGTGGTCGTCGTGGTCACCGAACTCACCCTCGCCGGTGCGCGCGATGCGATCCGCCTGCTGTCGTGGCTCAAGACAAATGCCAAGCACGCCGAAGCGATCGTGGTGGCCAACAAGGTCCATTCCGGCGTCGGCGAGATCAGCCGTTCGGATTTCGAAGCCTCGATCGAGCGCAAGATCAACTACACCGTGCCTTATGACGTGAAGGCAGCCGCCAATGCGGCCAAGCTCGGCCAGACGTTTGTTGCCGCCAATCGCGGCACCAAGGCTGGCGGCGCGATGCGTGATCTGGGCACCGCGATCATTGCCACAGGCAGCGACGGCGAAGTTCCCGAACCCAAGGGCAAGGCCAAGGCCAAGGCGGACAAGCCCGCTGGTGCGCCCGGAGCCAAGACCTCGCTGCTCGGCAAGTTCGATTTCAAGAAGATCCTTCCCTCCGGCAAAGCCAAGGCCGGAACCCCCGCATGATCCGCGCCCGGCGCGCGCCGCCCCGCAAGGGCTGCCGCGCCAGCTGCGCAAGCATTGAGAGAACTGGCAGGACCGGGCGATGAACGTGATGCAACTCGTGATCCTTGGCGTCGGAGCTGCGCTGGTTCTGCTCCTGGCCGGTGCGGCGCTGACGGGGCCGTCGACGGGCCGCGAGGCTACACGCCGCCTGCAGGCCGTGCGGTTCCGCCACTCGGATAGCGCCGACGACAAGGTCGAGGCGCAGTACCGCAAGGCCGTGGCCAACCGCAAACCAACCACCTTCAAGAAAGCCGGCTCGGGCTCGCGGATCGAGGCGCTGGCCCTGCGCCTGCACAAGACCGGCAAGGGCTGGACCCTCACCCAGTATCTCTACACCTCGCTTGGAATTTGCATTGGCCTGGCGCTCCTTATCTTCGTCAAGACCGGTGCGCTGCTGCTCGGCCTTGCTGCTGGCCTGCTGGTGGGCGCAGGGATCCCGCACTTCTTCGTTGGCCGCGCGATCAACAAGCGCAAGACGAACTTCGTGGCCAAGTTTCCCGATGCGCTCGAACTGCTGGTGCGCGGCCTGCGTTCGGGCCTCCCGATCACCGAAACGCTGGGCGTGGTAGCAAGCGAGCTGCCCGGCCCCGTGGGCGAGGAATTCAAGCTCGTCACCGACCGCATCAAGGTCGGCCGCACCATGGAAGAAGCCCTGCAGGAAACCGCCAACCGGCTCGACATGGCCGAGTTCAGCTTCTTCTGCATCACGCTGGCCATCCAGCGCGAAACCGGCGGCAACCTTGCCGAAACGCTGGCAAACCTTGCCGAAGTGCTGCGCAAACGCGCGCAGATGAAGCTCAAGATCGCGGCGATGAGCTCTGAATCCAAGGCTTCGGCCTATATCGTCGGCTCGCTGCCGTTCATCGTGTTCGCACTGATCTATTCGATCAACCCCGCCTACCTCGGGCAGTTCTTCGTGGACGAGCGGCTCATCATCGCGGGCCTTGGCGGCCTTACCTGGCTTGGCATCGGCGCCTGGATCATGGCGCAGATGGTCAACTTCGAGATCTGAGAGCAACCATGCCAGTCAACCCTCCCACCGGCCCGACTCTTCTCGGCTTCGACGTCATTCTCGTCGGCTCGATCCTCATGGGGATCGCAGCGGCCGCCGTGCTGCTGGCGATCTATGCGGCCATCACGGTGCGCGATCCCATGGCCAAGCGCGTCAAGGCACTCAACGAGCGGCGGGACCAGCTCAAGGCCGGCATCGTCACGGTCAACGCGAAGAAGCGCCAGAGCATCGTGCGCCGCAACGAGACGACCGACAGCATCAAGACCTTCCTAGAATCGCTCAAGGTGCTGCAGGACAGCCAGCTCAAGGAAATCCAGCAGAAGCTGGCGCAAGCCGGTATCCGCAAGAAGGAATGGGCCGTCGCGGTCGTGCTGGGCCGCCTCATCGGCCCGATCGTGCTGGGCCTGATCTTCGGCGTGCTGATCTACGGCGTGAACTATTTCCCCGAATGGTCGGCTTTCAAGAAGTTCGGCCTGTTCGCAGGGATGGTGATCCTGGGCTACAAGGGCCCGGACTTGTGGATCACCAACATGTCCAACAAGCGGACCAAGGAAATCCGCAAAGGTCTGCCCGATGCGCTCGACCTTCTGGTGATCTGCGCCGAAGCCGGTCTCACCGTCGACAGCGCCTTTGCCCGCGTGGCGCGCGAACTGGGCCGCGCCTATCCGGAGCTGGGAGATGAATTCGCCCTGACGGCCATCGAGCTGTCGTTCCTCACCGAACGGCGCATGGCGTTCGAAAATCTGGCCTACCGCGTCAATCTCGATTCGGTGAAGGGCGTGGTCACGACCATGATCCAGACCGAGCGCTATGGTACGCCGCTGGCGTCAGCGCTGCGCGTGCTCTCGGCCGAATTCCGCAACGAACGCATGATGCGCGCCGAGGAAAAGGCTGCGCGATTGCCCGCAATCATGACGATCCCGCTGATCCTGTTCATCCTGCCGACGCTGTTCGTCGTGATCCTTGGCCCTGCGGCCTGCTCGATCAGCGACAACTTCCTCAACCGCAAGACCTGAGCATACCGGGGCACGAGCAAACTCGTGCCCCCAGTTTCCCTGCGCTCAGCCCGGTACCACCGTCTGCTCGATCGCGCCGAACACGCTGTGCCCGCGCGCATCCTTCGCATCGATCCGCACCGTAACGCCGTGGCGAAGAAACGGCGTGGCGGGGGCCCCGTGGCGGATTGTCTCGACCATGCGCTGTTCGGCAATGCAGGCATAGCCGCGCCCACCTTCGGCCACAGGCCTTCCGGCCGAGCCATCGGGATCGCGGTTCGAAACCGTGCCCGAGCCGATGATAGTGCCCGCCCCGATCCGGCGCGTCCTCGCCAGATGCGCGATCAACGTGCCGAAATCGAAGGTCATGTCCTCGCCCGCCTCAAGCCGGCCAAACGGCTGGCCACCCAGATCGACATGCAACGGCAGATGCAGCTTGCCGCCAGACCATGCCGCGCCAAGGCTGGCCGGCGTCACGAACACCGGCGAGAAATGGCTGGCAGGTTTCGACTGGACGAAGCCGAAGCCCTTGGCGAGCTCGTCCGGAATGAGGCCGCGCAGCGAAACATCGTTCACCAGACCCACCAGCCGGATGCACTCCAGCGCCTCTTCCGCAGAAACGCCCTGCGGCACATCGCCGGTCACCACCACAACTTCGGCTTCGAGATCGCAGCCCCAGCTTTCATCTGCCAGCATGATCGGATCACGCGCCCCGCGCAAATCGTCGCTGCCGCCCTGATACATCAGCGGATCGGTCCAGAAGCTGGCCGGAAGCTGGCTCCCTCGCGCCTTGCGTACCAGTTCGACGTGATTGACGTAGGCGCTGCCATCCGCCCACTGATAGGCGCGCGGCAGGGGCGCCGCCGCCTCGCGCTCGTGAAAGCGCTTCTGCGGGATTGCTCCATGCTGCAGTTCCACCGCCAGCGCCTCAAGATAAGGCGCATAGCGGTCCCATTCATCGAGCAGGCCCTGCATCGTCGGCACGATGTGATCGGCATCGGCATACCACGCCAGATCGTCCGAAACGACGATCAAGCGTCCATCACGCAGCTGCGGCAAACTGGCCAGCTTCATGGTATGTCCCCCTCGATGGTGCGCACCGCGGTCAGCAGCTTGTCGAGCAGCGCTCGCAGCTTCGCTGTCTCGGCCGGGGAAAGCGCGGCAAAGATCTTTTCGTACGTCGATAGCGCGTTGGGCCAGATCTGGTCGTACATCGCCCGGCCCGCATCCGTCAGCCACAAGTGGTGCGAGCGCCCGTCCGCCTCGTTCGGGCTGCGGGCGACAAGGCCGCGCTCACCCAGCATCTTGCACGCCCGGTTCACAGCCACTTTGTCCATCAGCGTCGCGCCCACCAGATCGCGTTGAGTCAGCGCCCCGGCATCGCCCAGCACCGCCATGATCCGCCATTCCGGGATCTTGAGGCCGAACTCGCTGTGATACTCGCCCGAGATCAGGCTGCTGACCGCATTCGACGTGATCGCGAGTCGATAGGGGATGTAATCGGAGAGCCGGGTGGTTTCAGGACGGGGCCGGTCTTCAGACATGGTGTGAAGTCTAGGCCAGCCAGCGCCACGCGCAAGCGAAAGCGCTGAGGCCAGAACTGGGGCTGATCCACCGGCCGGTCATCGCGCCAGAATGCCTGCCATGATGAAATCCACCGTATGCTCGCGGTAGCGGTCGCGCAGCTGCTCGGTCAGCGTGTCCTGATCAAAGCAGTGCCGCAGCACCAGCCGCGCCGAGAAGAACCGGTCCGCTGCGCCCGTCAGCGTAAAATAGAACAGCTGCGCATCGATGGGGCGGAACACCCCGGCTTTGACCCCGTCGCTGATAAGCCGGTCATAGGCCTTGTTGAGCGGCATAAGGTATTTGTCGGCAATCCGCTTTGCTTCGCCGGGATCGCTGTCGCGCACCAGCCGCATCAGCAGCCGGTTGAGATAGGGGAACGCGAAATAGGTATCGACGCAGCGCGCGATATGCTGGCGCAGCTTGGCCTCGGGGCTCATGTCGTCCTTGGCAATCAGCGCGCCCACCGATTTCACGATGGCGGCCATATCGCGGTCAAGCAGCTCCTTGAGCAGCCCGGCCTTGTTGCCGAAGTAGTATTTCACCAGCGCCGAATTGAGCCCCGAACGCAGCGAAAGCTCGGACAGCGAGATATCGACCTGATCGCCCTCGCGCATGATCTGCGAGGCGGTTTCCAGCAGCAATTCGCGCGCGCCAGCCTGCTCAGGTGCGCCGCCTTCCCCCACTTCGGCCACGTTCGTCTGCTCTTTCATTCCCAGCCCGGTTCTTCCCACCACGGATAGAATCCAGGCATATCTGAAGAAACG
>JBIPOH010000350.1:0-3698 GCA_044379435.1 Novosphingobium sp. | reverse complement strand
CTCGTTCCCGAAGGATCCCTGCCATGCTCATGATCCCTGCCGACAACAGCCAGACCCTCGCCCAGCTCAAGCTTGCGGCAGACAGCGCCGCACGCGCCATCCCGCCAGTCTGGCCGCTGGCCTCCAGCGTCGCCGTCAATCCCTGGCTGGGCCAGACCGGCCTTTCGCTGGCAGAGACCGCCACCCTGATGGCGCGCGTGGCCGGTGCGCCCGTCACCATGCCGCGCGCCTGGTTTCGTGAGCGCATCGCCAGCGGCGCCATTACCGAGGCAGACTTGGCCGCCGCCCTTGCTGCTTCCCCCCATGCCGCCAAGCCGGGATCACTGGCCGCGCTGCAGGCCGCCATCGCACGCGATCCGGCACCCATCGCTGCCGTGCCGACTGTGGCCGATCTGGCGGCCAAGGCCTCGGGGATCGATTGGCCCGCGATCATCGCCGAACGCTTCGGCGCATGGGCTGGTGGCTATTTCGACAAAGGGCAGGCGCTCTGGGCTGCGCCGCGCGGGAAGGGTGCCTATGCTGCCTGGCAGGCCGTCGCGACTCATGATCTCACGCCGGAAATCGCCGGGCTGCAGGGCTTCGGTGCCTTCGTGGCCGAAGCCCCGGAACGCGCGGCAGAGGCGCTGGCGAGTGCCGTTGCCGGCCTCCAGCTGCCGCCCGCCGCGCTGGAAACCTATTTTCACGCGCTGCTGGTCACGCTGGGCGGCTGGGCGCACGTTGCCCGCCATGAACTGTGGCAGGCCGAACTGGCCGAGCGCAGCGACCAGACGATCACCGATTTCCTGACCATTCGCCTGCTGTGGGAACAGGCGCTGCTGGAGCGCTATTCCGCGCAGATCGGCCACTGCTGGCTGGCGGCCAAGGCTGCGCATGAACTGCCGGTCGAACCCGGCGCAGACCAGATTGTCGATGCGATCCTTCAGGAAGCCGCCGAACGCCGGGCGCAGGCAGACCTTGCTGCAACGCTGGCCACCCCCCTGCCCCCGGCAGAGTCGCATCCGCCCTTGCTGCAGGCCGCGTTCTGCATCGACGTACGCTCCGAAGTGTTTCGCCGGGCGCTGGAATCGGTCGACAGGCGAATCCAGACGCTGGGCTTCGCCGGGTTCTTCGGCCTCACCGCCTCGCATCGGCGCTATGCCTCGGATGTGGCGGAGCACCGTCTGCCCGTGCTGCTCAATGCCGGGATCACATCGCGGACCGGCGGGGAAGGCGCGACTCATGCCCGCCACACCGCCCGTGCAGCCCGCGCGTGGGGCCGGTTCAAACTGGCAGCGGTCTCCTCGTTCGCGTTCGTCGAAGCGGCAGGGCCGATCTATATCGGCAAGCTGATCAAGGATGCGCTCGGCCTCACCGCCAACCCGGTGCCGCGCGATCCCAAGCCCTTTGCCGATCCTGCGCCCGATACGGCGACCCGCACCACCATGGCGGCCACAGTGCTCGGCGCGATGTCGCTCACCACGGACTTCGCGCCATTCGTGCTGCTCGTCGGCCACGGCGCCAATGTGGTCAACAACCCCCATGCCAGTGGCCTCCACTGCGGTGCCTGCGGCGGCTATTCGGGCGAGGTCAATGCGCGGCTGCTGGCAGGGCTGCTCAACGATCCCGTCGTGCGCGCGGGGCTGGTGGGCAAGGGCATCGTGATCCCCGCCGAAACGCTGTTCATGGCGGCGCTGCACGATACGACGACAGATACCGTGACGCTCTACACCGAGGACCAGCATACCGACCGGCACGGCGATGCGATCGCGCAGGCGGAAAGCTGGCTGGCTGCCGCCGCCGTCCTTACTCGCAGCGAGCGGGCGCTGCGCCTGCCGCGCGCCACCGGCGCTGGCAGCGTGATCAAGCGCAGCCGCGACTGGTCTGAAACCCGCGCGGAATGGGCGCTGGCCGGGTGCAAGGCGTTCATCGCCGCGCCCCGCGCACGCACGGCGGGCCGCAGCCTGGAAGGCCGCGCGTTCCTGCATGATTATGTGTGGCAGCAGGATGCCGGCTTTGGCGTGCTCGAACTGATCATGACCGCGCCGGTCGTCGTCGCAAGCTGGATCAGCCTGCAATATTATGGCTCCAGCGTTTCGCCCGAACTGTTTGGCGGCGGCAACAAGCTGCTGCACAACGTTGTGGGCGGGATCGGCGTGATCGAGGGCAACGGCGGCCCGCTGCGCGCAGGCCTGCCATGGCAATCGGTCCACGATGGGCACAAGCTGATGCACGAGCCGCTGCGGCTTTCGGTGTGCATCGAAGCCCCGCGCGAGGCGATGACTGCGGTGCTGGAGAAACACGCAGGCGTGCGCGCGCTGTTCGACAACACTTGGCTGCACCTATTCGCCATGGACGATGCGGGGCAGCTGGCGTGGCGCTATGCTGGCGATCTGCGGTGGGAAGCGATGACCGACGCGGCGCGGGCGGAAGCCTCGGCAGAAATGGCGATCTGAGCCATGGCAGGACCGCCGCCGCCATGGCACGGCGCGTGGGCCGTGCTGGCGACCATGCACGGCAAGGAGAGGGCCATCGTCCGCCTTGCCGCGCGGTTCCTCGGCCTTGATCTGCGCGTGGCCGAAGGGCTGGATACAGATGCGTTCGGCACATTCAGCCGCGACATCGAACGGCAGGGCACCCCGCGCGAGGCGGCGCGGGCCAAGATCAGGGCGGCATTCAGGCTCATGCCCGAGGCCCGCGTGGGGCTGGCCAGCGAAGGCAGCTTCGGCCCGCACCCGGTTTTGCCGTTCGCCGCGCTGGGCCGCGAAATGGTGCTGCTGATCGACCGGGAGACCGGGCTGGAGCTGATCGGCCACCATGCCACCATGGCCACCAACTTCGCGCATGAGGTGGTGACGGATACACAGGCCGGGCTCGCCTTTGCCGCGAAGGCAGGGTTTCCGGCGCACGGCGTGATCGTGATGGGCGTGCTGGAGGGAAAGCCTGCCGCGCACCTTGCGCTGTTCAAATCCATCGCAACACCCGCAGACCTCACCGCCGCGCTGGAGCGGACCATCGCCCTGACCGGCGCGGCACATATCGAAACGGACATGCGCGCGCACCGCAATCCGCGCCGGATGCGGGCAATCCGCCGAGCGATGGCCGACCTTGTGCGCCGTTCGCGCAGCCCCTGCCCGGAGTGCGCGCGGCCCGGCTTTGTCATGACGGGGCGCGTCCCCGGCCTGCCCTGCGCGTGGTGCAGCAACCCGACCTTGCTCACCCGCGCCGAAATATGGGGCTGCGAAGGCTGCAATCACCGCGAGAAGCGCCCGGTTCCGGCCCTGAGCGCGGACCCGATGCACTGCGCAGAGTGCAATCCTTAGCTTAGCTTGGCCAGCACTGCCGCCGCGCTTTGCGCAATCCGCGCCTTCTCCGCATCGGCAAACTTGTCATACGTGCGCACCATCTGCGCCATTCGCGGGTTGCCGCCGATCTTGCCCCGGTGCCGCGCGATGAAATCCCAGTAGAGCGGGTTGAACGGGCAGGCATCTGGCCCGGTGCGCTGTTTCACATCATACCGGCAGGTGCCGCAGTGGTTCGACATGCGGTTGATATAGGCCCCGCTCGCTGCATAGGGCTTGGAGGCCAGCATCCCGCCATCGGCAAACTGGCTCATCCCCACAGTGTTGGGCAGCTCCACCCATTCATAGGCATCAGCATAGACGCTGAGATACCATTCATGGAGCGCGTGCGGATCGATCCCCGCCAGTAGCGCAAAGGTG
>JBIPOH010000071.1:0-12719 GCA_044379435.1 Novosphingobium sp. | reverse complement strand
AGCAGGAAACTGCCGGGCTCACGCGCACGGCGATGAAGCGCTCGCTGCTCGATCAGCTGGCCGCTGGCCACGATTTCGCAGTGCCGCCCTCGATGGTCGAAGCCGAATTTGCGCAGATCTGGCAGCAGCTCACCAGCGAAGCCGCCAAGGAAGAAGATCCTGCCGCCGCTCTGGCCGAGATCGAGAGCGAGAAGGACGATTACCGCAAGATCGCCGAGCGCCGGGTGCGTCTGGGCCTGCTGCTTTCGGAAATCGGCCAAGCCAATGGCGTGCAGGTGACCGCGCAGGAAATGGAAATGCTGATGCGCCAGGCCGCGCAGCAGTACCGTGAGCAGGACCGCCAGCGCTTCATCGACTACGTCCGTTCGGACGCGATGGCCGCCGCTCAGCTGCGCGCGCCGCTCTATGAAGACAAGGTCGTCGACTTCCTGTTCGACAAGGCCGAAGTGACCGACCGCACCGTGACCCGCGAGGAACTGCAGGCGGTGATCGAGGCCGACGAGACTGGCAAGCCGGCTGAAGCGTCTCCTGAAAAGGCTGCGCCGAAGAAGGCCGCGAAGAAGGCGAAGGCCGAAGCGGCCGAGGAAGCTCCGGCTGCCGAAGCGGCTGAAGCCGAAGCCAAGCCTGCCAAGAAGACCGCGCCCAAGAAGAAGGCGGCGGAAGCTGCCGATGCGGCTACCGAAGCGGCTCCGGCCGAGGAAGCGCCTGCTCCCAAGAAGAAGGCCCCGGCCAAAAAGAAGGCTTCGGAAGGCTGATCTCAGGCTTAAGGTACTGAAAATCAATGGGGCGCCTCGGCAACGGGGCGCCCCTTTTGGTATGCGCGCGGCATCCGTATTCGTGCCTAATTGACCCCGCGAATCGGTGCATGAGAGATTCGGGCAGGATCGGCTCCTGGGAGGGACCCCCGATGCATACCGTTCGCAATCGCCTCGCTTCGCGGCCTCCGGTTGCCATGCCCTTCGCGGCTGGCGGCAAAGTGCCGAACCACGCCGCTACGCGGCACGAACTGGCCTTGATCCAGCGCGGCACTATGGCCGTGCCCCTGGTTGGTCCGGATGACGGCAATCTTGCCGGTGAACGCCCGCAGAAGCGGCGAAATGCCAAGGGCAAGAAGGCGCGCAAGGCCGCTGCGCGCATGGCCGCGACGCTGGAAGCGGCAGGGCTGCCCCCTGCACTGGACGAAGCTTCCGCAAGGCAGCACCGTGCCAAGCGGGCCGGGAAGAAGGGCAGGGCCAAGACTGCCGCCCTGCCGCAGGTGCGCGCCGCAAAGGTGATGACTACCCAGCCGCAGCAACTTCCCGCGATCCCTTCGGCAGGGCCGGTGCTGGGAACCTATGCACCTCCGCCGCAGAAGATTGCGCCGAAGCCAGCCCCGGCGCTTGCGCTGCCGGTGCGGCCCGAACCGCTCGTCGAGCCGCCCCTCGAAGCGCCCTCGCTCCCTTCCGCAATCGCTGCCGGGCCGCAGAGCGCGTCCGCCCCGTTTGTGCTGCCTGCCGATGCGCCGCTCCCGCGCTCGCAGGCGCTTGTGCCGCAGCGGCGGCAAGGCCTTGTCGATGTGATCGCGTTCCTGCTGCGCGATTCGGGGCGGCGGCTGGCGCGCTGGTCGGCGCGGCGGCACAAGAGCCGCGAGGAACAAGTCGCGCTGCGCCGCGCGCAGGCGCAGCAGATCAACCTGCAGCGCGAACTGGAAGCGCTCGAAGCGCTGCGGCGCAATCGCGGCTAGGGATTTACTCGCCCCAGCGCTTGAGCGAGGGCCTTGGCACTGGCACCGTCCGCGCACGTTCATAGGCAGCACCGGCTTCCAGCACGCGCTTGTCGTCCCACTTTGCGCCCATGAACGAGATCCCCATCGGCAGACCCTCCACCGCGCCCATCGGCACGGTGAGGTGCGGATAGCCCGCGATGGCGGCCATGCTGCCCATGCCGACGTCGATGCTGTGGTCGCCCGTCACAAGGTCGATGGCCCAGGCGGGCGGGGCGGTCGGCGCGATCAGAAACGAGACGCGGTGTTCGGCCAGCAGCTTGTCGATCCCCTCCGGGCCCGCAAGGCGCAGCGAATTTGCGCGCGCCTTCTGGTAAACCGCCGTGTCGGTCATCGCCTCGGCTTCCTCGAAGCTGTCCTGCCCGAACCACCTGAGTTCTTCCGGGTGCGCCTTGTTGAAGGCGATGGCATCGGCCAGCGTGCGTGCGGGCGCCATGCCTTTGAACGAGGACGCGGGGACCGACTGGAGATAGGCGGCCAGATCGGCGCGCAGTTCGTAGAGCAGCACGGTGTATTCATCGCGGCCCATCTCGGCAGGCGGTGTGTAATCCAGATCGGCCAGCACTGCGCCTGCGGCCCTGAGGTCGGCCAGTGCCTTTTCGAACAGGGCGATCACCTTGGGGTTGCTGCCCACCGCGCTGCGCAGCACGCCCAGCCGCACGCCCTTGAGGCTGGCGGCGGCAAGCCCGGCGGCAAAGTCGGTCTTGTGGGCATTGGCCTCTGCCGTGGCAACATCGGCAGGATCGCTCCCCGCCATGGCGGCGAGCATCAGCGCGGCATCACGCACGCTGGTGGTCATCGGGCCGACGGTATCCTGGCTGTGACTGATCGGGACAACGTGGGTGCGGCTGATCATCCCGACCGTGGGCTTGAAGCCGACAATGCCGTTCAAGGAGGCGGGGCAGGTGATCGAGCCATCGGTTTCGCTGCCAATAGCGGCCCACGCCATGCCTGCCGCAATCGCTGCACCGCTCCCGGATGACGAGCCGCAGGGCGAACGATCCAGCGCATGGGGATTGCGCGTTTGCCCGCCGACCGCGCTCCAGCCGCTGGAGGACTGGCCGGAGCGCATGTTGGCCCATTCCGAAAGGTTGGTCTTGCCCAGCACGACCACGCCCGCTGCACGCAGGCCCAGCATGAACGGCGCATCGCGCCCGGTGCGGTTGTCTTTCAGGAGCAGGCTGCCTGCCGTGGTCGGCATCGGATCGGCGGTCTCGATGTTATCCTTGACGAGGATCACCTTGCCAGCGAGCGGTCCGGCAAGGCCCTTTGCGGCGGCTTCGGCCTTGGCGGCATCGGGATTGAGCGCGATCACCGCACCCACCTTCGGCCCCGCCTTGTCGATCGCCTTGATCCGCGCAAGGTAAGTCGCGACCGTTTCCTGCGCCATGGCCGGTACGGCGGCAGAAGCAGTTGCCGCAAGAAGAATGGCGGCTAAGGTTTTTGCGGCGGTCTTTGTGGCATGGCTGGACATGGATTACCCCTCGCGATTCCTGCGCAAAGCTGCGGCGAAGCGGAGCGCGGCGCAAGCGTGTGGAGGTGCATTGCATGGCAATTGCGCCGGTCTTGCACCACTTTTCTTGCGGACCAGCACGGATGTGCGGTTAACGCCCTTGAACATCCTGTCGTGGCACGCGACATAGGTGAGGCATTTTCAAGAGGACTCTATGCTCGATATCTTCGGCGGCAGCGGCGCATCGGTTTATGGTGGCCAAGGACAATTCTCGCGCGATCCGATGACCGGGGCGCTGGTCCCGGTGGTGGTCGAGCAGACCAGCCGCGGCGAGCGGAGCTTCGATATCTTTTCGCGCCTGCTGCGCGAACGCATCGTATTCGTGACCGGCGAGATCGAGGACAACATGGCCTCGCTGATCGTGGCCCAGCTCCTGTTCCTCGAATCCGAGAATCCCTCGAAGGATATCTCGATGTATATCAACTCGCCCGGCGGCGTGGTGACGGCGGGTCTCGCGATCTACGATACCATGCAGTACATCCGCCCGCGCGTTTCCACCGTGTGCATCGGCCAGGCCGCGTCGATGGGCAGCTTCCTGCTCGCCGCCGGTGAGCCGGGCCTGCGCGTGGCACTGCCCAATGCGCGGATCATGGTGCACCAGCCTTCGGGCGGCGCGCGCGGAATGGCCTCCGATATCGAGATTCAGGCACGCGAGATCCTGCGCATGCGCTCGCGGATGAACGACCTTTACGTGAAGTTCACCGGCCGCACGCTCGCGGAAATCGAGAAGGCGATGGATCGTGACACCTTCCTCGAAGCGGACGAAGCGCTGAAGTTCGGTCTCGTCGACAAGGTTTTCGAATCGCGTCCCGCTTCCGACCAGCTCGACGGCGCAGAAGGTTCGGGCGGCGCCCCCAGTGCGTGATGCGCGCCTGATGTGCGTCTGATTTCGGCCTGATCCCGGTACTTTGCCTTAAAATGACAGGGTGCCGGATCAGGAATTGTTCGCTATTTTTGTGTCCGGTTGATTAATGCCCTCTGGGTAGTAGGATAACCGGGTCCGCCTCTCGTGGAGAGGCGTTTGGGATCGAAGAATGACCAAGCTTTCCGGATCGGATACCAAGAGCACGCTTTACTGCAGTTTCTGCGGCAAATCGCAGCACGAGGTACGCAAGCTCATTGCCGGCCCCACCGTGTTCATCTGCGATGAATGCGTCGAGCTGTGCAACGACATCATCCGCGAGGAGACCAAGGCCGGTCTCGCCGGAAAGAAGGATGGCGGCGTACCCACTCCGCGCGACATCTTCGTGACGCTGAACGATTACGTGATCGGACAAGACCGCGCCAAGCGCGTGCTCTCGGTCGCGGTTCACAACCATTACAAGCGCCTGAAGCACAGCGGCAAGGGCGGCGAAGTCGAACTGTCGAAGTCGAACATCCTGCTCGTCGGGCCGACCGGCTCGGGCAAGACGCTGCTGGCGCAGACGCTGGCAAAGACTTTCGATGTGCCCTTCACCATGGCTGACGCCACCACGCTGACCGAAGCGGGCTACGTGGGCGAAGACGTTGAGAACATCATCCTCAAGCTGCTGCAGGCCAGCGACTACAACGTCGAGAAGGCGCAGCACGGCATCGTTTACATCGACGAGATCGACAAGATCAGCCGCAAGGCCGAAAACCCCTCGATCACGCGCGACGTTTCGGGCGAAGGCGTGCAGCAGGCGCTGCTCAAGCTGATGGAAGGCACGACCGCGAGCGTGCCGCCGCAGGGCGGGCGCAAGCATCCGCAGCAGGAATTCCTGCAGGTGGATACGACCAACATCCTGTTCATCTGCGGCGGGGCTTTTGCCGGCCTCGAAAAGATCATCTCGGACCGCCTGCAGAAGCGCTCGATCGGCTTCGGCGCGCATGTGGCAGACCCGGACAAGCGCAAGGTGGGCGAACTGCTCCAGAAGGCGGAGCCGGAAGATCTCCTCAAGTTCGGCCTGATCCCCGAATTCGTCGGCCGCCTGCCCGTAATCGCCACGCTGAACGATCTCGACATCGAGGCGCTGGTCAAGATCCTGCGCGAACCCAAGAACGCGCTGATCAAGCAGTACCAGAAGCTGTTCGACCTTGAGGACGTGCAGCTGACCTTCACCGACGATGCGCTGGAAGCCATCGCCAAGCGGGCTATCGAGCGCAAGACCGGCGCGCGCGGCCTGCGCTCGATCGTCGAAGGTCTGCTGCTCGATACGATGTTCGACCTGCCGACGCTGGAAGGCGTGACCGAAGTGGTGGTCGACAAGGACGTCGTCGATGGCCGCAAGGAGCCGGTGCAGGTGCTGGAAGGCAAGGAAGAAGCGGCCTGATCCCGCTCCTCAGCCTCTGAAACATGGATCGCCCGCTGGCTACCCGCCAGCGGGCGATCTGCGTTTGGGCTGGTATATCAGCCTGCTACTTTCGCAAACCGGGCATCCGCTGCCGTCCACGTCGCGGCGGCCATGAAGGCATCGACATACGCCGCAGCCTTCGCGCCGTAGTCCATCGCATAGGCGTGTTCGTACATGTCCATCGCGAGGATCGGGGTGCCGCCCGCCAGCGTCTGGGTGTGATCGTTTGCCCACTGGTTCGTCAGGCGACCATCGTGGGGGGACCATTGCAGCAGCACCCAGCCTGAGCCGCCGCCGAGCGCCTTGCCCATGGCGGAAAACTCTGCCGCCCAGCGCGAAAAGCTGCCGAAATCGCGCTCGATCGCAGCGCCCAGCGCGGCGCCGGGTTTGCCGCCGGTTCCCAGGCACGAAAAGTAGATCTCGTGGAGCAGCATCGAGTTCCACGCGAGGAGTTCCTCGCGCTTCAGGCCGTTGAGCATGAAGCCGGGCACGGTCGCCATGTCGAGCTTGGCCAGTTCGCCCTTGATCGCGCCGATGCGCTTCACCGCGCTGACGTAGTTGTTGTCGTGGTGGCTGGTGAGGAGCTTGGCGGAAAGGCCGGGGATCGTGGCCGGATCGAACGGCAACGGGGCCGGAGCGGGCGCGAAAACCGGGCCTTGCGGCGGCGTGGAGGCAACCGTCTGAGCCGCTGCGGGCATGGCACCAGCGGCAGCGGCGGTCATGGCAGCGGTGAGGGCGGTGCGGCGATCAATCTGCATGGGTCACGACTCCTTGAACGAACTTTGGCCATTGTGGTTGGGGGCCATTGTGGTCAGGAAATCGGCGCTGTCCATTGCCGGGTCGTCCCCTGACGTAAACCTTTGCGATCAGTTGGGCAGCGAGATGGCGCCGGCCGCGTGAATTACGCCGCCAATTTATTTGTTCAGCACGATTTTGCCGCTGACGACCGAGTAGCTTGCCGCATCGGTGGTGCCTGCGGCGATGGTCGTGGTGAGGCCCGTGGCGAGGGCAGTAGCGGCGAGAGCGGCGACAGCGGCCATCGAAACGCTGGCGATCTTCAATTCCGTACGAAGCATGTTGAATTCCCTGAAAGGCGCTCTTGGCCGCGCTATAGGGATCAATCGTAGCCGCGCGCAGGCACCCCTAAGGGCCAAGTTGCGGGTCCATCCCATTGGCCCACGGCTGCGGCGTGGAATCGCAGCATGAAGAAACCTGTCAGTGCCCCTTCCCGCAGCCATGGTCGCCAAGATCGGCAAGATCGGTCGTCTCGATCTGCACGGTGGCATGGCAGATGTCGAAATCGTGCTTCAGCGCATGGGCGAGGTTGGAGAGGAACGCATCGCCGGGGTGGCCGCTGGGTATCACGAGGTGCGCGGTCATGGCGGTTTCAGTCGTACTCATGGGCCAGATGTGGAGATCGTGCACGGCCTGCACGCCGGGCAGGCTGGCGAGGTGGTGCTCCACTGCGGGGCCATCCACCGAGGCGGGCACGCCGTGGAGGGCCATGCGGATCGCATCGCGCGCCAGCCCCCAGGTGCCCCACGCGATGAAGCCGACGATGACGAGGCTGGTTGCGGGATCGATCCACCATGCACCGGTCAGCGCCATCAGCGCGCCTGCCGCAACGACACCGGCGGAGATGGCGGCGTCTGCGGCCATGTGCAGGTAGGCCCCGCGAATGTTGATGTCATGCGCGCGCCCCCGCAGAAACAGGAGCGCGGTAGCCGTGTTGATCGCGATGCCCACGGCGGCAACGGCCATCACAGGCCCTGCCGCCACAGGTTCGGGCGCGATCAGTCGGTGGATCGTCTCGACCAGAATGGCGCCGAGCGCGAGCAGCAGCAGCGCGGCGTTGAACAGCGCGGCGAGGATCGAACTTGATCTGTAGCCATACGTGAACCCGGCAGAAGGCGGCCGCGCCGCGAGCACGCTGGCCGCCCAGGCGACAGCGAGGCTGAGCACATCAGAAAGGTTGTGCCCGGCATCGGCAACGAGCGCCATCGAACCTGAGGCGATCCCGTAGCCCGCTTCCACCGCCACGAACGCGCTGTTGAGCACGATGCCGATGGCGAACGCGCGCCCGAAGCTGGCGGGGGCGTGGTGGTGGTGCCCATGCGCATGCCCATGATCATGACCATGCCCATGCGCATGATCGTGGTGGTGATGATGTGCGCCCGACATTCGCGGCGTTCTAGCGCCATCAGTGCGGGTAGGAAAATGCTTTGAATGGCCCAGTCAGTTGCCAGGGGGCCTGTAAGCCGGGTTCTGTGACGCGGACGGTATCGCACAAGTCGACCGTATCCGCGCCGGCAGCCATTCCTCTAGGCGGCCCGTTGCCGGGCGCGCTCAAGCGACCAACCCGGACTGCTGGCCCAAAACAAGCCTGCTCCTGATGGAGCGCGCAGTCCCTATTCGGTCTTGCTCCGGGTGGGGTTTGCCTTGCCGCGGCTGTTACCAGCGCGCGCGGTGCGCTCTTGCCGCACCCTTTCACCCTTGCTGTCCCGGACTTGCATCCGGGATTAGCGGTCTGCTCTCTGTGGCACTTTCCCTTGACCCTTGGCTGATGCCTCCGGCCCGGCGGGCGTTACCCGCCACCCTTGTTTCGTGGAGCCCGGACTTTCCTCGGCCTTCGAGTCCACTCATCCTGAGCTTGTCGAAGGACGCGGCTGCCCGGCCCCCTGGCGAGCGGTCACCTAGCACGCCCGATGTCGCGTTCCAACAAAAGCTCGAACAACAATGCGCCGATCTGGCCGTCCACTTGGCCATCAATGCGCGAGGGCCGCCAGCGCCGCTGGAAGGCACGCACGGCGGCTTCCGGATCGGTGATATCGTAGCCGAAGCGTTCGAGCGCGAGGTAGAACGCGCCGGGGTTATCGAACACCAGCTGGATCGCCAGCTTCGGCTTCGCCAGTGCGAGACGGTAGCGGGCGAGAAGGTCCCACGGGAACAGTTCGCCGGGGTCTTCCTTGCGCGCCGGGGCGATATCGGAATGGCCGACGATATTGGCGCGGGGGATGTCGTGGCGCTTCACGACATCGGCCAGCAGCGGGATCAGCGCCTCCATCTGCGCTTCGGGAAAGGGGCGATAGCCAAATTCATGGCCGGGATTGACCAGCTCGATCCCCACGCTGGCCGAATTCACGTCGGTAATCCCGCGCCACGACGACCGCCCGGCGTGCCACGCCCGCTTGTGCTCTTCGACGAGGCGGATCACGGTGCCGTCCTCGTCGATCATGTAGTGGGCTGAGACTTCCGCTGCCGGGTCGCACAGCCGCTCGAGCGCTTCGGCGGCGGTGCGCATCCCGGTGTAGTGCAGGACCACCATCGAAACGGGCAGCTTGCGCTCGTTCCAGTTGGGCGAGGGGGCCTCGCGGTGGACCAGCCAGCGGTTCATGGCACCTCAGGCCGCAACGGGCAGCATCGCCCCCATCACCAGCGCCTCGGGCGCCGCGTGATATTGCAGCGTGCCGCCAAGGCCATCGACCAGCTGGTGCAGCATGGCGGCAGGGGCAGTGCGGCTGGAAAGGTCTTCGGGCGGCAACTGGCCTTCGAGCGCGAGGCCCACGGTGCGATCGAACACCACGCGCGCGCCGCTGGCGCGGATCACGATTTCACTGCAGGGCTTTGCGCCATCCGTGCGCAGTTCGGCGGCGATATCGAGCGTGCCGCCGCGCACCAGCGCCTCGATCCCGATCAGCGCGAGGTTGAGCAGGGTCTTGACCGCAGGCTTGGGCAGGCTGGTGCCGCCAAGCGCCCAATTGGCCTGAATGCGGCCATTGTTGCCGACCAGCGCATCGATCAGCGCGCGCGGTTCATCGAGCGGGACCATTTCGCCAAAGCCGCCTGCTGCGCCGAACGCGAGGCGGAAGAAGCGCAGCTTGTCTGCCGAAATGCGTGCGCTCTGCTCCAAGAGCTCGAAGCACTTCTGGCGCATGTCGGGGTCCTTCTCCTCGGCGAGGAGTTCAAGACCATTCGTCAGCGCGCCGACGGGCGAGAGCATATCGTGGCACAGGCGCGAGCAGAGCAGGCTGGCGAGATCGGGAACGGCGTGGGCGGTCATGTTCAGGATATCGGCCTTTTAGATGAACAGGTTGACACAGTTGACACGGTCCTGACGACAAGATGCAAACCCGGGGCAAGAGCCTGATCCGGTTGATCGCAAAGTCCACGAGGAAGGGTCTGGCGTGCCGTCATGTGACTGCCTTAACCATCCTTGCGCAGGTAGGAAAGCGGTTCGAACCCGGATGGGGCATCGCGCCAGAGGCTGATTTCACCGGCGGCGGCAATGGCCCAGATCCGGCCATCGCCCGAGGCCATCGCGGCATCGGTGGCGGAAGGGCGGGCAAGGCCATTGGGGTGGGAATGGAAATAGCCGATCACCTCTGCTCCGCCGGAGTCTTTTGCCGCACGCGCGGCCTTATGTGCGGCGATGAGCGCGGCGGGATCGATCTCGAAATGGCGGGCGGGATCGGGGTGGACGTTGGCGGCGGGGAGCGCGGTTTCGATGTGGAGGGCAGTGCCGAGGAGCAGGCCGCAGGCTTCGTTCGGGTGGGCTTCCTGCGCGGCAGCAAGGATGGCGGCGTGGGCCTGCGGGGTGAGGGTGAGGGGCATGGCGGCAGGATCAGTCCTTTTCAGTGGTGCGCAGCCATTCCTCACGTCCATGGCGCACACGCAGGATCAGGACGGTGTCATCCTCCGCAAGCTCATAGACGATCAGATGGGATTGATAGCGATGGACCCGAACGGGGGGCGCGATCTCATCGCGCAATCGGGCCGCCAGCGGATAGTCAGCCAGAAACGCAAAGGCTTCGCCAAGGCCATCATGGTAGCGATCAGCCTGCGCCGCACCGAACAGGGTGAGGCCCTGCAGATAGATCTGGACGAGATCGTCCGCAGCGGCCCGGGAAAGCCGGAATCCGGCCACGCTTATGGCGCTGTTCCAGCCATGCGCAATGCGCGGGCGCGAAGGTCGGCCATCGTTTCATCGCTTGTGCCGCCAGCGCGGGCTTGATCGACAAGATGCTGCATGTGCGCGATCCGGTCTGATCGTTCCTGCTCGCGCCGGATCAGATCGCGGATATAGTCGCTGACATTGGCGTAGCGCCCGGTTCCGGCTTTCGCCTCGACCCACTGCTTCATGGGTTCGGGCAAGGAGATGTTCATCGTCGCCATCTCCGCAATGTGCCGAATTTTGGCAAGGTTTGTCAAGGTCGGGCCACCCTTGCCGCCCCGCGCCCCGCTCCCCATATCCTGCCAACCATGGGGGCACATGAGACCATCATCGAGGGGACCATTCCCGCCGGGGGGCTGCGGCTCGACCGGGCGTTGGCGGATGTCTCTGGCCTTTCGCGCGAGCGGATCAAGGCGCTGATGGACGACGGGCGCGTGGTGCTGGATGGTCGGCCCGCCGGGCAGGCTTCGCTGAAGGCGGCACAAGGCACGCCGTTCTGCATCCACGTGCCTGCCACCGTGCCTGCCGAAGCGGCGGCGCAGGATATTCCGCTCAGCGTGGTTTACGAGGACGCGCATCTGATCGTGGTGGACAAGCCTGCGGGGCTGGTGGTGCATCCGGCGGTGGGGAACCTTGATGGCACGCTGGTCAATGCGCTGCTGCACCATTGCCGGGGCCAGCTTTCGGGGATCGGCGGGGTGGCACGGCCGGGGATTGTTCACCGGATCGACAAGGATACGTCCGGGCTACTGGTCGTTGCCAAGACCGACACGGCGCACGAAGGGCTTGCCAAGCAGTTCGCCGATCATTCGATCCACCGCGCCTATCAGGCGGTTACGGCGGGCGTGCCGATGCCTGCTTCGGGCACGGTGCGCGGCGCGATCGGGCGCAGCGAGCGGGACCGCAAGAAGATGGCGCTGGTGGCGGACGGTCGCGGCAAGCATGCCGTGACGCATTACCGCACGCTGGAGACATTGGACGGCGCTGCGCTGATCGAGTGCCGCCTGGAGACCGGGCGAACCCACCAGGTGCGCGTTCACCTTGCATCAATCGGTCATCCGCTATTGGGCGATCCGGTCTATGGACGCACACCTCCCAAGCTCAAGCCGCTGCTCGCGGCCCTCGGATTCCAGCGGCAGGCGCTGCATGCCGCCGAGTTGGGCTTCGTCCATCCGGCGAGCGGCGAGACCGTGCGCTTTGCCAGCAAGGCCCCCGTCGATCTCAGCACGCTGGTCGTCGAACTGGGGGGGCGTCATGGTTGATCCTGTTTCATCCACCAAAGGTGCAATGCCCCAAAAACGGGCTGTATCGAACGGCGCTTCGTGCGCGAATAGAATTGCTGTGTGGTTCCCCGCCTCCGTTTCGGATAGAAGCACGGAGGAGGGACAACCGGTGATACGAAAGGACGTGTTCTGGTGACCAAGTCTAAATCGACCGCGCTTGTTCCCGCGCTGGGCGGAGAGGCCGGGCTCAACCGCTATCTGGCCGAGATCCGCAAGTTCCCGGTGCTGACCGCGGAGCAGGAATACATGCTCGCCAAGCGCTATCAGGAACATGCCGATCCGGAGGCCGCCGCGCAGCTGGTGACGAGCCACCTCAGGCTCGTGGCGAAGATCGCCATGGGCTATCGCGGCTATGGCCTGCCGGTCAGCGAACTGATTTCCGAGGGCAACATCGGCCTGATGCAGGGCGTCAAGAAGTTTGAGCCCGATCGGGGCTTCCGCCTGGCGACCTATGCGATGTGGTGGATCAAGGCCTCGATGCAGGAGTTTATCCTGCGTTCGTGGAGCCTGGTGAAGATGGGCACCACGGCGGCGCAGAAGAAGCTGTTCTTCAACCTTCGCCGGATGAAAAAGAACCTCGAAGCGTTCGAGGATTCCGATCTTCACCCGGACGACGTGAAGAAGATCGCGACCGACCTCGGCGTGTCCGAGACCGAAGTGGTCAACATGAACCGGCGCATGATGATGGGCGGCGATGCCAGCCTGAATGTCTCGGTGCGTGAAGACGGCGAAGGTTCGTGGCAGGACTGGCTGGTCGATGACAGCCCGCTGCAGGACGAGACCGTGGCTGACGCCGAGGAAGCGCACTTGCGCCATGCCCTGCTGGTGGAAGCGATGGACGGCCTTTCGGAGCGCGAGCGCCATATCCTGACCGACCGGCGCCTGATTGATGACCCCA
>JBIPOH010000348.1:0-3717 GCA_044379435.1 Novosphingobium sp. | reverse complement strand
GCTGGCGCTGCTGGCGGTGCTGGTGCGCGAGACGGCGCTGGCATGGCTGGCGGCCATCGTGGTCTATGGCCTGTGGCAGCGCGACTGGAAGCAGGCCGGCATGGCCGCGGCAGCCATCGCGCTGGCGGGCGGGCTGTGGTTGATCCACGCGCAGTTCGTGGCGGCACAGATTCAGCCCGGAGACCTCACATCCCCCGGCTGGGTGCGCTTCGGCGGCTTGCCGCTGGTGATCGACGCGCTGCGCCGCAATCTGGTGCTGACAGGCCTGCCCGGCCCGCTGGTGCTGGCGCTGGTGGCGGCTTCGCTCGCCGCCATGCTGCGCTGGGGCCGCGATATGGAGCGGATTGCCGCCATCGGCAGCGCGGGCTTCCTTGCGGCGCTCACCGTGTTCGGGAGGCCGGACAACGGCTACTGGGGCTTCATGGCTGCGCCGTTCGTGTTGCTGGGGCTGCCGCTGATCGCGCGGGAACTGCGCGCTAAACGCTGAGGAACAGTCCCGCCAGCGCCGCGCTCATGAGGTTGGAGAGTGCGCCTGCCGCGAGCGCCTTCATGCCCAGCTTTGCGATCACTGGGCGCTGGTTGGGCGCAAGGCTGCCCGAAACCGCCATCTGGATCGCAATCGAGCTGAAGTTGGCAAAGCCGCACAGCGCAAACGTCACGATGGCGACGGTATGGGCGGAAAGCTCCTTCGCTGCACCCAGATCGATGAAGGCGACGAATTCGTTGAGCACGATCTTGGTGCCGAACAGGCCGCCTGCCTGCGCTGCCTCGGCCCAGTTGGGTGCGCCGAGCAACAGGAAAACAGGGGCGAAGATCGTGCCGAGGATCTGCTGAAACGAGAGGCCGGGATAGCCGATCTGCGCGCCAAGACTGCCGAGAATGCCGTTGGCCATGGCGATCAGCGCCACGAAGGCGAGGACCATTGCGCCCACTGCCACGGCCAGCTTCACGCCAGTCTGTGCGCCCTGGCTGGCGGCCATGATCAGGTTGGCGGGGCGTTCCTCGTCCGGCGAGGCGACGGCTACATGCGGCCCAATGTGCGGATTGTGCAGCGGCGTTTCATCGTGTGCGTGCTCTGGCGGCGGCACATCGGGCATGATCAGCTTGGCCATCAGCACGCCGCCGGGCGCCGACATGAACGCGGCGGCGACGAGATAGTCCACGCGGATGCCCATCGCGGCATAGGCGGCAAGGATCGTCCCCGCGACACCCGCCATGCCGACGGTCATCACCGTGAACATCTGCGAAGGGCTGAGCGCGGCGAGATAGGGCCGGATGACGAGCGGCGATTCGCTCTGGCCGACGAAGATGTTGGAAGCCGCGCACAGCGCCTCAACCCGGCTGATGCCGGTGATTTTCTCGAGGCCCCCGCCGATCCAGCGGATCACCAGTTGCATGATGCCGAGGTAGTAGAGGATCGAGATCAGCGCTGCGAAAAACACGATGGTCGGCAGCGCGGCGATGGCAAAGCTGCGCCCGCCGATGGCCGGATCGGCGAGCGGGCCGAACAGGAAGGCAACGCCTGCCTTGGCATAGCCGAGCAGTCCTTCGACCCCCGCTGCCGCGCCTTGCAGCGCGGCATTGCCCGGCGGAAACCATAGCACCAGCGCGGCAAAGCCCACCTGCAGCGCAAAGGCCGGTGCCACGACGCGCAGCCGGATCGCGCGGCGGTTGGACGAAAGCAGCAGTGCCGCAAACAGGATCAGCGCCATGCCGGCGAGGCTCATCAAAACGCGCATCGCGGGCTGGCCGCTCCCCTCCAGAAACCCTGTGGGCCACGGCTTAAACGGGATTTGGCGCAGGGTCAAAATCCCGCTAGCTCTGCTCCATGCAGGATCAGAACCAAGCCCCCGCCATTCCCACCGGCCTCTTCGCTCTGGCCTTGCTCTACGGCGGGCTGGTGGTGCTGGCTGGGGTACTGGGCACCAAGATTGCGGCGCTCGGCCATTGGCCAGTGCTGGGGGATCTGGCGGTGGAAAGCGGGATCTTCGCGTTCCTGCTGCTGGTCGTAATGGCAAGTGCGGTGGCTGAGCTTTATGGCAAGGACGCGGCCAACCGGCTGGTGCAGTTCGGTTTCGTGCCGCTCATCGTCTCGATGCTGCTGCTGACGTTCGTGATCCGGGTGGTGCCGCCCGCGCCGTTCTGGGGCGATCAGGAAGCCTTTGCGCGGCTGCTGGGGCAGGGCGCACGGATGCAGTTTGCGGGCCTCATTTCCTACGGCACCTCGCAGACGCTCAATGTCTATGTGTTTTCGCGGCTGGCGGGCGGGCGGGGCAAGCTGCTGATGCTGCGCGCGTGGATCGCCAGCCTGCTCAGCCAGATGGTCGATACGCTGATCTTCATCACGATCTCGTTTGCCGGGGTGACGGATGCGGCGGGAGTGCCGCTGCCGATCGGCGAGATCATGGCCGGGCAGATCGTCTCGAAGCTGCTGCTCTCCACGATCATGGTGCCGCCGCTGATCTGGGTCTTCGTGCAGCTTGGCCGCAAGGTCGACGGGATTCGCTGATATTGCACCTTCGGGCCGCTTGGTCCAAAGCGCAGCGCATCATGGCAACCACGCACGATCCCGCAGCAGACGACGCCGCCCATCACAAGGCGATGCTCGCCAAGGCTGAAACCCTCACCGAGGCGCTGCCTTATCTGCAGCGATACGCGGGCAAGACCTTCGTGGTGAAATATGGCGGCCACGCCATGGGCGATCCCGAACTGGCGCAGGACTTCGCCGAGGATATCGTGCTGCTGAAAGCGGTCGGCATCAATCCGGTGGTCGTCCATGGCGGCGGCCCTCAGATCGGGCGGATGCTGAAGGCGCTCGGCATCGAATCGCGCTTTGTCGATGGCCTGCGTGTGACCGACAAGCAGACCGCCGAAGTGGCCGAAATGGTGCTGGCAGGCGCGATCAACAAGGAACTCGTCAGCTGGATCGCGCGTGCGGGCGGCAAGGCCATCGGCATTTCCGGCAAGGATGGCGGCATGGTCATTGCCCGCAAGGTCGAAGCCAAGAAGGCCCCCAAGGCGATCAACGACGCGGAAAGCGGCGAGGCCATCGTCGTCGATCTGGGCTTCGTGGGCGAGCCAGCGCGAATCGATACCACCGTGATCGACACGATCACGGCGGCCAACATGATCCCGGTGATCGCCCCCATCGGCGTGGGCGAGGACGGCGAGACCTACAACATCAATGCCGACACCATGGCGGGCGCGATTGCCGCAGCTCTGGGCGCGGCGCGGCTGTTTCTGCTGACGGATGTGCCCGGCGTGCTCGACAAGGAGCGCCGTCTGCTCACCGACCTCACGCCTGCTGACATCACCCGCCTCGCCGAAGACGGCACGATCAGCGGCGGGATGATCCCCAAGCTCGAAACCTGCGTTCATGCGGTGGAAGCAGGGTGCGAGGCGGCGGTCGTGCTCGATGGGCGCGTCCCCCACGCCATGCTGATCGAGATTTTCACCGCGCGCGGGGCTGGCACGCTCATCCGTCAGGGCTGAACGGCATCCGTCAGGGCTGAAGGAGAGACGGACCGGAAAGTCCGCCCTGAACACTTTTCGGGCTGGACAAATTAGTATGTAACACATACTAATTTGTCCGTCGTCGTCAGCCGTTCGGCGAGGGGGCCTTGTGGCCTTGGGAGAGGGTCGGCTAGGAGCGCATGTCTCCTGTCTGACAAGGAATATGCGCAATGTTGTTGTTCACGCTGGTCTCTGCCATTTCGC
>JBIPOH010000070.1:0-12760 GCA_044379435.1 Novosphingobium sp. | reverse complement strand
CGGGTGGCTCGATTACCGCGACTACCAGCTTACCCGTGTGGGGCAGTCCTACCAGTATGACGTGCCGGTCGGTAAGAGAGGCATCCTTGCCCAGTTCGCTGGAAAGCGCGTGCGGTTGGTGTGCGTCTACAGCGGGCAGTTCAGGCGGTGGGTGCGGGTGGGCGCTGTCGGCTGAAGCTGGCCGCAGGTGGCGGCGCAGACTGCTCGTGGGCGTACTGCCGCATAGTGGCATGGGCGGCAGGAACCAAATGCGCAGCGGGTCGGTGCCCCCTTACCACGCAACGCTGCAATCGGAGGAGGTGCTGCAAGGCACCTGCGTCTTTGCCGAAAACTGCGTGCCGGCGTGGAAAGGCCGCTAGTCGGCATCCCAGTCGACCGGGGCGACCCGTGGCAGGATCGCCAGCCAGCCGATGAGCCCCAGCACGTTGACAAGGCCCGCCAGCAGAAATGCAGTGCCGTAAGAGCCGCCGCCGGCATCGATCAGCACACCGGCAAAGAACACACCGATGATCCCCGGCATGTTGCCCATCATGTTCTGCATCCCCACCCAGCGTGCGGCAGCCGATGGCCCGGCCATGATCTGAGGGATGATAAAGTAGGCTGGGCACGAGAGGCCCAACGCGATTTCATAGACGAACAGCAGCGCGATGCACCAGCCCACCGGCATTCCCGGCATCGCCAGCATGCACACCAGTCCGGCTACATGCGCCAGGGCCAGCGGCCCCTTGAGCGTCAGGGACGGTGACCAGCCCCGGGCAATCGCCTTGTCGATCGCCCAGCCAGCGAACAGGGCCGCGAGCGCGTTCACCAGATAGGCGCTGGAAACCACCGTCGCCATGTGCTCCTTCGAGAAACCGCGCTGCATCTCGAGGTACATCGGCAGGTAGCCGAGGATGAAGTACCAGTTCCAGTTGCCTGCAAAGTGCCCAAGCGATGCCCCCCACAGCGCCCGGCGCGAGAGGATCTGGCGCAGGGTCACCACCGGCCCCGCGCTTGCCCCCTCCGTGCTTGCAACATCGTCGGCCACAGGTGAAGTGATCCGTACCCGGCTCCACGGCAGCAGCCACAGCAGCGAGACCGCGCCGAACAGCACGAATGTCGCGCGCCACCCCCACTGGGCCATCAGCATGCCGCCGATGAGCGTTCCCGCTGCCGGTCCCACGAGATAGCCGAAGCCGATCACTCCGTTGGCGAGGCCCATCTGCGCCTTGGGCACATTGCTGGCGATGATCTTCGACGTGGTGGTGAAGGCGACGCTTTCTCCCACGCCCAGCATCAGCCGCAGCACAAGGAGGCCAACGAAGCCCTGCACGAAACCGGTCAGCAGCGTTGAAACCGACCACAGGGCTGCGCCAATCGCCAGCACCACCTTTCCGCCCCATCGGTCGGACAGGGCGCCGGCCGGCAGCTGGCAGAACGCATAGGCAAAGTAGAACCCGGCCGCGAGCGCACCATAGGCCGTCGCGCTGAGGCCGAGGTCGGCGCGGATCTGCGTCGCGCCGGTCGCCAGATTGCCCCGGTCGATGTAGTTGATGAACAGGCTTGTCGCCATGAGGCCGACCAGCACCAGCGGGGCGGTCGTGCGCTGCGGGCGAGCCTTACTGGTCATAATCGGAACCCTGCCGGTCGAGCATGCGCTTCAATGCCGCGAAATGGAGTTCGATGCGGTCCAGTCCCTCGACCTTGGCGGACGTAGTATACTGACGGACCGTCCGCCCCAACACGGGTTCACCAACAACCCGCAGTTTCTGCCCGCTCGACTGCGCAAGGATTTGCGTCATCGCCGCGCGCTCGAAGAAATAGAGCGTGTTGAAGGCATCGGCGACGCTGGTGCCCGTCGTCACCACCCCATGGTTGCGCAGCAGAAGCACGGCCTTGTCACCCAGCGCCGCCGCCATGCGCTGGCCCTCGCTGCTGTCGAGCGCCAGCCCTTCGTAGTCGCACAGCGCGACAAGGCCGGAAAAGCCGATCGCGTTCTGGCTCGCCATCAGGAGTTCGGGTTCCTCGACCATGCTGAGCGCAGTCGCGTAGGGCATGTGTGTGTGCATCACGCAGCGCACGTCGGACCGGGCGGCATGGAGCGGCGCATGGATGTGGAACGCGGTGTCCTCCACCGGACCCTCGCCCGCGAGCCTGTTCCCGGCAAAGTCGACGACGAGGAAGTCGGACGCGCGGATTTCGGACCAGTGCAGTCCGAACGGGGCGAGCAGGAAGCAGTCCGCACGGCCCGGGACGAGCAGCGTGAAGTGGTTGTCGATGCCCTCGTGATAGCCAAAATGAACCGCCAGCCGATGCGCCGCGGCAAGGTCCACGCGTGCCTGCCATTGGGCCTGCCATTCAGCCTCGTCCATCATCGCGTGGGCTCCATATCCAGCGCCAGGCTTTCCGTGTGCCCGTCGATCGCAAGCGCTTGTCCGGAAATGCGCGCGCCTACCGGCGACATAAGGTATTGCACCATCGCCGCCACGTCTTCCTTGATCGCAAAGGTACGCAGCGACGTCTGCCGCTTGTATTCGCGCTCGACCTCATCGGTGGTCAGCGCGCGCTCGGCCGCATCCGCGGCGATCACCCGGTCGATGCGCGGTCCTTCGACGCTGCCGGGGCAGATCGCGTTGACCCGGATGCCTTCCGGACCGAGTTCCATCGCCATCGTCTTGGTCAGGCCAATCAGCGCCCACTTGGTCGCCACATAAGGGCCCCGCAGAGGGCAGCCGAACAGTCCGGCAGTAGAACTCATGGTGATGATGGCAGAACCCGGAGCGCGGCGACGCAGCAGCGGAATGGCGGCTTTGGACATCAAGAATGTGCCGTTGAGATTGACATTCACAGTCGCAACCCAGGCATCGCGCGGCTGATCTTCCACCCGCGCCGTCGGCCCCGGAATGCCGGCGTTGTTGACCAGCAGGTCGATCCCGGAAAGGCCTCTGTTAGCAAGGTCGGCCTCCAGCCAGGCAAAGAAGGCGCGGACCCCCACGGCATCGCTCACATCGCACGGCCGGGCCATGAACCCATCATCCAGCGCGGCAAGAGCGGCAGCATCGACATCGCAGATATAGACAAGCCAGCCGTCGCTGCGAAGCGCTTCGGCAATCGCGAGCCCGAGACCGCTGGCGGCGGCAGAGACAACAGCAACCCGCATATTCATGCCCTTTCGCAACCCGAGGTCCATCACACTGCCAAGCATCCTTCGCCGGATCGCCGCATGCAAGCAGGCAAATGGTCGGTTGCTGATGAGGAAAACTCATGCGAAGCCTTGCAGATGCGCACTCGGCCGCCACCGCTGAACGCCTTGCGCACCTTCGATGCTGCTGCACGCACTGGCAGCTTTCGGGGTGCGGCAGAGGCGCTTCATGTCACCCAGTCGGCCGTTTCACGCCAAATCAAGTTCCTTGAGGAAAGCCTCGGCGTCCACCTCTTCACCCGCACGGCGCGGGGCATCGAACTCTCGCAAGCCGGCCGCGTGTTCCACCGCCATGTGCAGGCCGCCTTTGCCGAGATCGAGCACGGCATGCGCGCGCTGCACCGGCTTGCCCGGCCTGATGAACTGACGATCCAGACGTATTCGACGGTCGCGGTGCGCTGGCTGATGCCTCGGATCGAGAGCTTCCAGAAGCGCTACCCCAAGCTCGTGATCCGACTGACAACTGCGCAGGATGACCCCGATCTGGGCGAGGACACATGCGACGTTGCGCTCCTGATCGGCAAACCTGCACCGCATAGGTACCACTCGACCTATCTCTTCTCGCCGCGCCTCTACCCCGTCTGCACACCACGGATTGCCGAAGCCCTGCGCGAACCAGGGGATCTTGCCGGCCAGCCCATTCTTCAGGTCTACCCCTCGCGGGCGGACTGGCAGGTCTGGCTCGACGCCCAAGGGCTTGACCAGGTCGATCCGGACCAAGGCTTGCGCTTCGACAGCTACGACCACGCCTTGCGGATGGCGGCGCGTGGCCTCGGCGTTGCCATGACGATGGAGCCATACGCTGCCGAAGAGTTGGCCGCCGGTTTGCTTGTCCGCCCGTTTCCCGACCGTGACGTGAAACCCGACTTTCACTGGTTTGTTGCGAGCCCGGAAACACGCGCGCAGGCACCGCATGTCCGCGCATTTCGCAAATGGGTGCTGGAGCAGGTCGAAGCAGATCCCGAACTGGCAGCCTTGCGCACTTTCGAGGCATGAGAATCTCTCACGCATTCTGAACGACAAGTCGATTGCCAGACGATGCTCTGTGATGCCAGCTGAGTGTGGTTCCGATCTGTCAATGGAGAGCGCCATGGTTGCCGTGTTTCCGACCGCGCGTCTGCGCACGTCACCGTTCCATGAAGCCACCCTTGCGGAAGGCATGACGTCCGCCAGCATCTACAACCGCATGATCATGCCCACGACTTATGGCGATCCCGAAGCCGAGTACTGGCGCCTGATCGAAGGCGTGTCGCAATGGGATGTAGGTGTGGAGCGGCAGGTCCAGCTGAAAGGACCCGACGCGGGCCGGCTCGCACAGATCCTTACCGTGCGCGATCTATCGAACTGCAAGCCGGGTCAGGGCAAGTACGCGCCGCTCTGCAATCATCGCGCCACGGTGATCAACGATCCCATCGTGCTGAAGCATGCCGACGATCTCTACTGGTTCTCGATTGCCGATAGCGACATCTGGCTCTGGGCCAACGCCATCATCGCAGAGCGCGCGCTTAAGGTCGAAGTCAGCGAGCCCGATGTCTCGCCCATGGCCTTGCAAGGGCCCAAGGCCGAAGCGGTGGTCGCATCGGTTATGGGAGACTGGGTGCGGGGTCTCAAATACTTCTGGTTCCGCGATGCCGAGATCGAGGGCATTCCGGTCACCGTCCAGCGCTCGGGCTGGTCGAAACAGGGCGGGTTCGAGATCTACCTTCGCGACGGGCGCCGTGGCACGCGGCTGTGGAACATCTTCAAGGAAGCGGGCCGCCCCCATGGCATCGGTCCTGGCGCACCCACGTCTGCCGAGCGGACCGAGAGTGGCCTGCTCTCGGTCGGCGGTGATACCGACGCAGACACCAACCCGTTCGAAGTGCGGCTGAACAAGTACGTGAACCTGGATGTCCCGGATGACACGCTGGGTATCGCTGCGCTCCGTCGGATCGCTCGGGAAGGCCCCCGCCGCCATCAACTCGGCCTGATCCTCGAAGGCGATGTGCCCGCCCCGCTGGGATTCACGCATGAGGATATCCTGCTGCGCGGTGCTAAAGTGGGCGTGATGACCAACTGCGTTTGGTCGCCGCGCATGAAAGCGAATATCGGCTATGCCCTAATCTCGGTGGAAGCGCAGGCAGGTGATGCAGTCGGGATCCGGCGTTCAAGTGGCATAACTGCGGCGACGTTGGCGGAACTGCCGTTTCTCTAGGATCAGGCCAGGAGTCGCGCGGCGTTCTCACGCTTGATACGAACCCTCTATCCGATCAGCGAACGTGCGGCCAACCCTCAGCACTTGTCCGTCGTCAGAACATTCGGCACAGATCGCGGCGTAGATCACCGGAGCGTTGCCCTCGTCTGGGGGTTGATTTTATGCGGCGAGTTTGCGGTGCTGCAAGCGCCGATGTTCGATGGTCTGTCGTTAGATCTTTTCGCGCTGCTTGATGATGGCTGGGGCCCTGCCGACGTAGGCATCGGCGGGTATCACGTGGTCCAAGTTCTCGTTGCAGCGCTGGCGGTTATAGTGCTCGACGAACAACTCGATCGGGGCCTCGAGGACACCGGGCAGGAAGTAGCTTTCCAGCAGGATGCGGTTCTTTAAGGTCTGGTGCGAGCGCTCGGCCTTGCCCTGAGCCTGCGGGTGCATCTGAAGGCGGCTTGCCGGTCAATGCGCAATGACGCCTGAGCGCGGGACTGTGCCGGATCGGCGGGGCACCAGACGAGCCAAATAATAGTTTGCCAGCCCGGCAAGCTGTTGTCAAAAGCCGGACGGGATCTTGCTGGACACCGGATAAACCGGTGCGGCGAAGGAAGCGGAATGGCGGATTTCAGCGGTACGGCTGGCAAGGATGGCTACACCGGCACGGCAGACAGCGACCTCGTCAGTGGCGGTGCAGGTGCCGATAGGCTCGATGGCGGCGCCGGTGACGATTACATCGCCTCGGCTGATCGGGCCCCGCGCTTCGGCGTCTACTACGGCGCGGCGATATCGCTTGACACCGGCGCCGAACGCGACACGCTAGTGGGCGGCACTGGCAACGACCATCTCTATGCAGGATATGGCGACAACGTTGATGGCGGCGCCTTCGATGCCTATGGCAACTACCTCTCGATCAGCTTTCAGGGCGCCTCCGCCGGGGTGACGGTCGATTTCACGCAGGAGGTGATCAAGGTCGGCGGAGGGACGATCCAGAACATCCAGAACCTGACCTGGGTGCAGGGCAGCAACTATGCCGACACGATCAAGGTCGGGGATCGTTCGACCGGCTATACCGAATACACCACCGTGCTGGGCATGGGCGGCGACGACACGCTGATCGGCGGGTACTACACCGCCTCGATCGATGGCGGCGACGGCAAAGATATGGTCGATGGCCGAGGCAGCCTTTACTTGCGCGAGCTGCGTGGCGGCGCAGGTGATGACACGATCTACGCCTCCCGCAGCGGCGGCGCGGTTGCCTACGGCGACGATGGCAATGACACGATCTACGCGACGTTTGAAACGCATGGGGGCGCGGGCGACGATCAGATCATCGTAAACAGCGGCAATTACCGCGGATTCAGCTTTGGCGATGAGGGGAACGACACGCTGACCGCGGTCGACGCCGGTGCGCTCTCTGCTTTCGGCGGCGCGGGGACGGATACCTTCAACGGCGGTGACTACAACGATGTGATCAGCACCGACATCGCGCCAGCGTTGATGCTGCGCGACCATGCCGATGACCACGCGGCGGACAACGACACCGTGAACGCGGGCGGCGGCGATGATTTCATCGCTGCGGGCATCGGCGATGCGATCGACGGGGGCGCCGGGACCGACACGTTGCGGCTTTCGCTGGCGGGCGCGGGCGGCGGGGTTGCGCTTTCGACCGCCGGGATGCTGGCTGGCAAGGCCCCGATCTTCGGCGGCGGGACGATCACCGGGATCGAGGTGTTCGAGTATCTCGGTCTCACCGAATTTGCGGACAAGATCAAAGTGGTGGCGAGCGCTATGCCCAAGACACTGGACGCGGGCGGCGGCAATGATGTGATCCGCGCGCGCGGTGTGGTGCTGAGCATTCTAGGCGGGGCGGGCAACGACCTGCTGATCGGGGGCAATGCCGCAGGTTTCTTCGATGGCGGCGATGGGCAGGACAGCGCCGACTATGGCACGGCGAGGGCCAAGGTAATCGTGCAGATGGTCGACAGCTTTGGCGGGGGCATGCTCGCCGGGGTTGGACAGCTTGCCAATGTCGAGACGGTGAAGGGCTCTGCCTATGCGGACAAGATCACCGGCAATAGCGCCGCTAACGTGCTGAACGGCATGGCGGGCAACGACTACCTGGCAGGTGGCGCAGGGAACGATACGCTTTATGGCGGGGCAGGGGCGGACAAGCTCGTGGGCGGGGCGGGGAACGATACCTTCATCATCGATGATCTGCTCGATACGATCGTGGAATCCTCTAACGGCGGGACCGACACCGTGCGCAGCGGGATCAGCTGGACGCTGAGTTCGTCGATCGAGAACCTGGTGCTGACCGGCGCCGCCTCGATCAACGGGACCGGCAGCGCCAAGGCCAATGTGATCACTGGCAACAATGCGGCCAACGTGCTGCTTGGCCTTGGCGGAAACGACGTGCTTGTCGGCGGCAAGGGGCAGGATGTGCTCGACGGGGGGGCTGGCAGCGATACCTATGTCGTGGGCGCGCTAGCCGAACAAGCGCTGGCCGAGATCAAAGACAGCGGCACAAGCGGCATCGATGAACTGCGCATTGGTGCGGCGAGCGGGACCTACAAGGCCTTTGCCGGCGATATCGGCATCGAGCGGATCGTGGCGGGGACCGGCACGGCGGTGTTTGCGGACCTGAGTGGGACGGGCGCGGTGAACCTCGATGCCTCGGCGCTGGGACGCCGGATCGAGCTGATCGGTAATGCCGGCATCAACAGGCTGACCGGTACCGCTTATGCCGACCGGCTGGATGGTGGGATGGGCGCGGATACGCTGATCGGCGGCAAGGGCGATGATACCTATGTGGTCGATACCGCAAGCGATGTGGTCACCGAGAACGCCGGCGAGGGGCGCGACTTGGTGGTATCTGCAGTCACGTGGACACTCGCGGCGAACCTTGAGAACTTGACACTGACCGGCACGGCGGCGCTTGGCGGAACCGGCAATGCCGGGGACAATGTGATCACCGGCAACGATGGTGCCAACATGCTGAACGGCAAGGGCGGCGCCGATACGCTGATCGGCGGCAAGGGCGATGATACCTATATCATCGAAAGCGGCACTGTGACGGTGACCGAGGAGGCGGCTGCGGGGTTTGACCGCGTGCTGACGGGGACGAGCGTAACGCTGGGTGACAACGTCGAAGTGGGCGCTGGACGCGGCAGCGGGTTGATCTCGCTCACCGGCGGGGCGGGCGACAACCTGCTTGGCGGCAATGGCGCGGGCAATGTGCTCAATGGCGCAGGCGGGAACGATACGCTGTTGGGCCACGCCGGCAACGATACGTTGCTGGGCGGTGACGGCGATGATTTCCTCTATGGCGGCAGCGGCATCGACTCCATGACGGGGGGTGGTGGCCGCGACCAGTTCGTGGTGAACACCGCAGTGGGTGAAGGGGTGGACCGGATCACCGATTTCGTTTCGGGAACCGACAGGCTGTTGATTGTGAACCCCTATGTTTCTGGCTATCTTCTCGCCGACGGGCTCGCGTTCGGGACGAGCGCGCGCGATGGCGATGATGTGGGGATCTACGACCGGAGCACGGGCAATCTCTATGTCGACTATGACGGCAACGGGCGGCAGGCCAAAGTGCTGCTAGCTAGCTTCACCCCCGGCACGGTGCTCGCGGCGAGCGATCTCATCCTGATCAGCGACATCTCGTTCAGCCAGCAGGTGAGCGCGCTGGAGATGCTGCTCTAGGGTCTATGCGCAATCAGGGCGCGATCGAGGTTCAGGGTGCCCTTCAAATGGCAGCCAGCTTTTACTGCGGGCACACAGTTGTTCACTTGGGTCCAGATCGGCTCCATCACGGCGAGCCCGATTGGTCGAAAAGCGCTCTAAAATGCGATGTGAAATCAGATTTTTCGTTTAAAATAATGAGTATAGTTATCTGCATGGTTGATTCATGATACTGGTCAGCGCGCTGATAGGGCTGGTGCGGATGCAGGCAGACTATGCCCATGTCATCCGACACCAGTACCGCTGCTACGGCTACGGCGATCTGTGTCTGCTGCTGCCGGGAAACTAGGCCATCACCCTAAACAGTCCAGAGCTAGGTCTT
Source organism: Novosphingobium sp. (assembly GCA_044379435.1). Classification (GTDB taxonomy): domain Bacteria; phylum Pseudomonadota; class Alphaproteobacteria; order Sphingomonadales; family Sphingomonadaceae; genus Novosphingobium. The sequence goes on along the minus strand of JBIPOH010000070.1, from coordinate 3,328 downwards.
CTGACCTCGCGCTGGAGACCCTATCAACCCTCTGCCCTGATCCGAGTTACGTTCGCACCCTCAGCAGCGGGCAAGGCACAATAGGCCGCCCACGCAGCCATGAGCTTCACACGCTTAGGAAACAGGGTGCCACGCTGATACGCCGCCTCGGCCTTGTCGGCGAGTTGGTGCGCCATGGCGTGCTCCACCACCTCGCGGGGAAAGGAGGTGCTTTCACCTGCCCAATCGCGGAACGTTGAGCGAAAGCCGTGCACGGTTATTGTACCGCGCCCCATGCGCCGCAGCAGCATGGACATCGCCATGACGGACAGTTTGCCGCCCCTGCCGGTCGGAAACAGCGGCGCATCAAGGAGCGCCTTCGTGTTGAGCGGCTGCACTTCCCTTAGGATTGCGACCGCCCGCTCTGACAGGGGGATACGGTGCTCCTTGCCCGCCTTCATGCGCTCGGCGGGGATGTTCCACAGCGCCTTCTCCAGATCCACTTCGGCCCAGGTCGCTCCAAGTGTTTCGCCCGACCGGGCCACCGTCAGAATGGTATACTCCAGCGCCCTTGCAGCGAGTGCCTCGCGCTTTGCCAGATCCGCGATGAATGCGGGGAGCTCGTCGTAAGCCAAGGCTGCATGATGTCCACGCTGCAGCTTCTGGGGCTTGGACAACAGGTGGTCCAGATGGCCCCGCCAGCGCGCTGGGTTCTCGCCGGTGCGCAGGCCTTGAACCTTGGCCGCATCGAGCACGTTCTCGATCCGCCCTCGAACGCGGCTGGCGGTTTCCGGCTTCACGCTCCAGATGCCTTCCAGCGCCGCCAGAACGTGAGCCGTGTCGATCAGCGAGACCGGCAGAGCGCCGAAGTGCGGATAGGCGTAGCTGGCAAGGGTGTTGCGCCATTGCTGCCTGTGCTTCTCGTTCCGCCAGCCGCCCTCCCTACGATCTATGAAGGCCTCGGCGACCTCCTTGAAGGTTCTGCGCGCCAGCGCCGCCGCCTGCGCCTCTGCGGCTACCTTTCGGGCTTGGACGCGCTTGCCTTCCAGCACCTCGCCCTTGGCAGCCTGCGCCGCCAGCTCCCGTGCCCTCAGCCGGGCATCTGCCAGTGACAGCGCGCCTGGGCCTGCCGCCGGGCCTAGGCCGACATCCCTGGCCTTGCCGCCTGCGAGGGTGCGGAACAGCCACGAGCGTGCTCCGCCGCCTTGCACACGCAGATACAGCCCGCCGCCATCGGCGTGGCGTCCGACGCCAGCATTTTTGACCGCTATCGGGGTGAGTGCGTTGTGAACCTTGCGCGGCATGCCGGAGCGTCCCTGTTGCCCATGACGATGCCCACGATAATAGAGCGGTTGCCCATGAAAGCAAGCGGCGGACTGCGAACCACGGCGATAATGAGGCACAACATGACACTGTTATGTCATCAAAAATGAACTCTATGGCGAACTACTGCGCTCTATAGTTTGGCGGACTTTATATCCGCCAAGTGCCTTTGCAAGGAAGTGCAAAATCGCCGGTAATCCTTGGGAAGAGAATGCAAGGCGGTGCGAAGGGGTGCCGCCAAATGCAACCTCTCCTCGGGGTACATCCGGTGGTAAGGGCCGAGCATGACCGTTCATGTACCCCCAAGCCGGGGTATGGCACATGCTGTCGGACACCAAAATCAAGAAGGCAGCGCCAACCGAGCGCGATTTTAAACTGGCCGACGAGAAGGGCCTCTATCTCCGCGTGCGCCCGTCAGGCGGCAAGTTGTGGCGGCTCAAGTACCGCATCGCTGGCGAAGAAAAGCTGCTCTCGTTCGGACCCTACCCCGAGATCGGGCTGGCAGATGCCCGCGACCTGCGCGACGCGGCGCGCAAGCTGATCATCCAGGGCATCGACCCAGCGCAGGAGAAGAAGCGCCAGGCGCGCGCCGACAAGGCGAAGGAGGCGCATACCTTCGAATCGGTGGCCTATGAGTGGCACCGGCTCAACGAGAGCCGCTGGACGCCGATCCACGCCGCCGACGTGATCCGTTCGCTGGAGCGCGACGTGTTCCCCGCCATCGGGCGCATGCCGATCAGCGCGCTTGAGGCGCACGACGTCCTCGATGTGCTGCGCAAGGTGGAGCGCCGCGGCTCGATCGAGACAGCGAAGAGGATCCGGCAGCGCATCAGCGGCGTGTTCGTGCTGGCGATCTCGCAGCATATTGCCCGTGACAATCCCGCCGCGCTGCTGGAGCACGCCCTTCTGCCCAAGAAAAAGGCCAAGAAGCAGCCGGCCATCGTCGACCTGGACGAGCTGCGTGAGATCCTGCGCAAGACCGAGGGGACCGGCGCCTACCCCGTCACGCTGCTGGCGTCCCGGTTCCTCGCGCTGACCGCGCAGCGACCGGGCACCGTGCGCCGCGCGCGCTGGGCTGACATGAAGGGCATAGCCTGGGACAGCGACGAACCAGCACCCGAAGCCGTCTGGCATATCCCCGCCGAGCAGATGGAGCTGTCGCTCGACCGCAAGGACGAGGCTGCGTTCGACCATTGCATCCCGCTCGCGCCTGAGGCTGTCGAAGTGCTGCGCACCGTGCGCGCGCTGTCAGGTCGCGGCAACCTCGTGTTCCCCGGCCAGCGCCACGCACATATCCCGCTGTCAAAGAATGCGATCGGCTACCTCTACAACCGGGCAGGCTGGCACCGTCGGCACGTACCCCACGGGTGGCGCGCGGCATTCAGCACCATCATGAACGAGCGCGCCAAGGCTGCTGGGACCGGGGACGATCGCGCGGTGATCGACCTGATGCTGGCGCACACGCCCGAGAACAAGGTGGAGAGCGCCTACAACCGGGCGCAGTTCATGCCGCGTCGGCGGGTTATTGCCGAAGCGTGGGCTGCGCTGCTGCTGGAAGGAGTTGGCCGGACACGGGATCTGGTGGAGGTGCTGCGGAGGTAGGGCCTACGGCCGCCGGGCACAGACACCATAGATGGAACTGCGAGGCTTAAGGCACGAACTCCCCGGCCCGCAATCGACATCGAACTTGCATTGCAGTCCCTGCGTTCCGTTGATGGCCATAGGGTCACGCGATTGCTGAGTGTAGCTTCGCTCTCCAGCGGGCTTCCTGTTGGGATCGCCGGGGAATAGACCGCCGATGCAGAATGGCAAAGCGCATTAAAGTCCGGCGCAACGACTGCGCATCAGTCGCGCCCTGCATGCGGTGGTGTCTCGATCTCAGATCAGGATGAAATCCGCAGCAGTCAGGGCAAGGTTTGGCGCGAGGGTCGCGAACTGGATTGCGGCTGATGCACCGCTGCCGTCGGTGTCGAAGAGGAGCGCGCCGCTTTCGCTGTTGTAGATGATCCGGTGATCTATGGTACTG
>JBIPOH010000347.1:0-3724 GCA_044379435.1 Novosphingobium sp. | reverse complement strand
GTGGGTGCCATGTCCGAAGACCTCACCCGCGCGATCGACGCGGCGCGCTATTGCGACCGCGCCGCCTGCGCCGCCTATGCCGCCAGCTTTTCGTGGGAAGCGGCCACGCGCCAGTTCCTTGCCGGTCTGGTCGCGCTGGAAGAGGAGGAAGCGGTTTCGCTGCAAGCGATGCCCGCTTTCTGAATCCATTCCTTGCCGTTTTCGCGGCATTCGCCTATTTAGGAATCCAAGGCGGCCGCTCCGAAAGGGGCGGCCCTTTCATTTTCAACGGAGATTCCCACCATGGCGATCAAGGATCAGCCCAAGCCGCTGATGCCGCATGCCACCGCGACCTGGCTAGTGGACAACACCGCGCTCTCGTTCGAGCAGATTGCCGAGTTCTGCGGACTTCATATCCTCGAAGTGCAGGCAATGGCCGATGACCTTGCAGGCAGCAAGTACACCGGGCGCGACCCGGTCCACTCGGGCGAGCTGACGCAGGGCGAGATCGAAAAGGGTCAGGCCGACGCGACCTATTCGCTGCGGATGCACAAGGCCCCGGTCGAAGTGACCCGCACCAAGGGCCCGCGTTACACCCCCGTGTCGAAGCGTCAGGACAAGCCGGATGGCATCGCCTGGATCCTGCGCAACCATCCCGAAGTGTCGGACGCGCAGATCTCGAAGCTGATCGGTACGACCCGCAACACCATCGGTGCCCTGCGCGACCGGACGCACTGGAACATCCAGAACATCACGCCGAAGGACCCGGTGACGCTGGGCCTGTGTTCGCAGCGTGAGCTTGACGCGATGGTTGCCAAGGCTGCCAAGCGCGCCGGGATCACCGAAGACGTCGACGCCCCGGTCAAGTCCGATCGCAATGATCGCGAGAACCTGATCGCGGAACTGCGCGCCGAACGCGACGCAAACGTCAAGGCGGCTGGACAAGCTGCGCAGGAAGCCGAGGCTGAAGCCTGGCTCGCCGCGCGCCGCGCTGCCGAAGCCGCCGAACAGAAGATCGACCCGGAAAGCGGGTTTATCTAAGAGGCCTTTGCCCTCAAAAATCTCACATCGTCGCCCCGTGCTTGACACGGGGCTTGGCTATCTTCTGTCTCGTGACCTGATGAAGAAGCCGAGCCCCGGATCAAGTCCGGGGCGACGTTGTTTTGATGTGGCAAAAACCTGCACCACCCCCCGACTTTCGCTTGTATGGCGCGGCGTTGTCAGCCAATATTATTGACATGCCTGTCAGTAACGCTGCCTATCACCACCCCACTCCCCTCAACACCCGGTTCGAGCCGATGAGCTTGCCCGCGATGCTGGAACGCAGCGTTCGCGCCAATCCGGATGCCCCGTTCCTGCACTTCCTGGGGCGGACCTACAGCTACCAGCAGATCTTCGCGCAGGCGCAGGCCTTTGCGCTGGGACTGACCGGAATGGGGATCGCCAAGGGCGACCGCGTCGGCCTGTTTCTGCCCAATGTCCCGATTTACGCCGCCGCCTATTACGGGGCGATGATGGCGGGCGCCGTGGTGGTGAACTTCTCCCCGCTCTATTCGGTTGAGGAATTGAGCTGGCAGGTGGGCGACAGCGGCACGCGGGTGCTGGTGACGCTTGATGTGCCGGAACTCTACAAGACGGCCAAGAAGGTGCTCGAAGGAACAGCGCTGGAGACGCTGGTGGTGGGCTCACTCTCCGCAATGCTGCCGTGGTACAAGGGGCTGGCGCTGAAGCTGCTCAAGCGTAGCCAGATCGCGGATGTCGCCTATGGCCCGAAGGTGCGTGGCTGGGCGGATATGACGCCGAACGGCCCGCTCCCTCCCGTCGCAGTCACCGCGCAAGACCTTGCCCTGTTGCAATACACCGGCGGCACCACCGGGCGGCCCAAGGGGGCGATGCTCGGGCATGACCAGCTGAGCGTGAATGCCCAGCAGGTCGCCGCGATCAATCCCTTCGGCAATGCGCGGGACGAGGTGTTCATGGGGGCGCTGCCGTTCTTCCATGTCTTCGCCAACACCGCCTTGCTCAATCACGCCTGCGTCACTGGCGCATCGATCGCGATGGTGCCGCGGTTTGAGACCAAGCAGGTGCTTCAGACGATCCAGAAATATCGCTGCACCGGCTTTCCCGGCGTGCCGACGATGTTTCAGGCGATGCTCGATCACCCTGACCTCGCCAAGACCGACCTCAGCAGCCTCAAGATCTGCATCTCGGGCGGCGCGCCGATGCCCGGCCCTGTCCATGTCCGCTTCGAAGAGGCGACCGGCGTGCGGCTGGTCGAAGGCTACGGCCTCACCGAAAGCGCCGGCGTGGTTTCGGCCAATCCCTATGACGGCACCCGCAAGCGCGGCACGATCGGGCAGTTGGTGCCGGGGACGGAAGTGATCCTGCTTGACAAGGAGCACCCCGAAAACCTTGCCCCTGAAGGCGAGCCCGGCGAACTTGCCGTCCACGGCCCGCAGGTGATGCGCGGCTACTGGAACCGGCCCGAAACCGACGCCGAAACTTTCGTGGAGCGTGATGGCAAGCGGTACCTGCGCACCGGCGATGTCGCGCGGATCGACGAGGATGGATTCCTCGAAATCGTCGACCGCATCAAGGACATGATCGCGGTGGGCGGCTTCAAGGTCTTCCCGAGCGTGGTCGAGGACGTGATTCTCGAACACCCGGCGGTCAAAGAGGCGTTGGTGATCGGTGTTCCCGAGGAATATCGCGGCGAAGTGCCACGCGCCTACGTGACACTGAACGAAGGCGTTGCAGCCACCGGCGAGGAGCTGGCAAGCTGGCTCAACGCCCGGATCGGCAAGCACGAACGCGTCGATCAGGTGGTGGTGCGCGAAAGCCTGCCCAAGACGATCATCGGCAAGCTGGACCGCAAGACGCTGCGGGCTGAAGTGCTTTAAGGGCTACTCGGCAGCCTCAACGCTGCTGGGCACGGCTTTCACCGCCGTCCGCGCGTTGGGTGCAAACCGTCCGTCAACCGCAGCGCCTTGCTCAATCGTCAGCGCATCATAATGGACATCGCCTTCGATATGCGCAGTCTTGAGGATCACCAACTCGCGCGCGGTGATCGAACCTGACACCTTGCCCGCCAGCCGCGCGCTTTCGGCAACGACGGCGCCGTGGATGCTGCTCTTTTCGCCCTGCACGAGGCTGGCACAGGTGATGTCACCTTCGACCGTGCCGTCGATATGCAGATCGGCTGACGCGCTGATATTGCCGGTGATGGTCACATCCGCGCCGATCACGGAAAAGGTCGAACCCGAGGCCATGCTGCTGCTCCTATTTGCGGGCCGCGGGGGCGGCGGGGCGGTCAGGTCGGCCGCTGCGGACTTCCTTGAGAACATCGGGGGCAGCCTCCAGAAACGGGCGCGGATTGACCGCGCGGTCATTGATACGGACTTCGAAATGCAGGTGCGGCCCCGTCGAGCGCCCGGTGCTGCCGAGCCCGCCGATGGTGGCCCCGGCGGCGACCGGTTGGCCGACTTTCACATCGATCCGCGACAAGTGGGCATAGCGGGTCAACATCCCGTTACCGTGGGTAATCTCGATCGCCTGACCATAGCCCGATTTCCACCCGGCAAAGGTCACGCGGCCTTCAGCGGCGGCGAAGATCGGCGAGCCCATCGCGCCCTTGAAATCGATCCCGGCGTGCATGGCGCCGTGGCCGTTGAAGGGGTCGCGGCGGTAGCCGAAGCCTGACGTGATATTCTCGACACTGGCGGGCACGACCTGCGGGATGCCGTCG
>JBIPOH010000346.1:0-3737 GCA_044379435.1 Novosphingobium sp. | reverse complement strand
GAAGGTCAAGAAGGTCTGCGTCGTGCTCAAGGAAAACGAGCGCATGCGCACCTTGCGCTGCACGTTTCCGCCGGGCTGGGGACACGAACGCCACCGCCATGCGCCGCATTGGGGTTATATCCTCAAGGGCTCGACCATGCGGATTACCACCGCCAGTGGCACGGTCGTGCGCAGGCTCAAGGCTGGTGACAGCTGGTGGAGCGATGGCATCACCTGGCACGAAGGTCGCAATATCGGGCGCACCACCGGGGTCTATCTGATCGTCGAACCCAAGCCCTGATCGGGCTTCCCCTGCCGAGCTTCAGCGGCGCTTCTTGCCGGTACGCTGGGGCTGGGGCGGTTCAACTTTTCCTGCTGCCGTCGGGTCTGATGCGGCTTCAGCCTTGGCCTGCAGCACTGCGGCCTGTGCTGCCGTGGCTGCACGCGCCGGATAGCGGCAGCCGCGCGCCTGCCCATAGCCTTTGAGGAATGCGCGGCGGCTTGCCCCGGCATAGAGCGTCACCTGCCATTGCCGCTCTCTTGATGCGGCGCCGGATACCTCGCGGATCACCCCGCCGAACGGGATGAAGCTGGTCAGGACGGACTTCGCCACGGTGCCCACGGCATTGCCGCGCTTCTCGTCGCGAGTCTTGTCGCTGGCGACATCAATGTCCGGCCCGAGCACGGCATCGAGCTGCACGATCTCAGCCCCGATGGCACGGCACGTGCGCAGGCCGCCCAAATCATAGGTCGCCTCCCGGGCGGCCAGCAGGATGGGCGGAACTTCATCCTTCTTGAGGTTGAGGTCAGAGAGTGGTGTGGACGCCACATCTTCGGCAGTGACGTTGGAGGGCGCGACCGCAGTCTGCGCTTGGGCAGAAGATGCGATAGCAACGGGCAGGGCACCCGACAGGAGTGCGAGAGCCAGACAGCTGTGCTTCATGGATGGTTTCCGTTACGCCGGCATAATGGCCCCCGCGCTATTGGGGCCCGCCCGATGAGCGCACCCTGAACGTGTCGCAGGCGTCCTCGTTGCCCGTCTCCAGTCCTTTGCGCAGCCATTGCATGCGTTGGGCGCTGCTGCCGTGGGTAAAGGCGGCTTCCACCGGGGTTCGGCCGGCAGACGCCATCAGCGTATCATCGCCGATCTGGTGCGCAGCGGTGAGGCCTTCCTCGATATCGCCGGGCTCGATCTTGTCCTTGTTGCGGGCGGCCCAGACTCCGGCATAGCAATCGGCCTGCAGTTCGAGCGCGACCGAAAGCCGGTTCGCCATCGGTGGATTGCGGCGCTGCGCCTCGTTCACCTGATCCGATGTACCGACGAGGTTCTGCACATGGTGGCCATATTCGTGCGCCATCACATAGGCCCGCGCGAAATCGCCGCCTGCCTTCATCTGACGCTCCATCTCGGTGAAGAAATCGGTGTCGATGTAGATCCCGTTGTCCGCCGGGCAGTAAAATGGCCCCATCGCGCTTTGCGCCGCGCCGCAGCCCGATTGCCCGTCGCGCGCATAGAACACCAGCTTGGGCGGGCTGAATGCGATCCCGGCCTTGCGGAAGAGCGGCTCCCACGTCTTGTTAAGCGAGGCGAGCGCATTGCAGCTTTCGCGGCTGAAGGCATTCACGCTGCAGCTTTCGGCGAGGCTCCCGGGGCGCTGCGTGGCTTCTCGCGGTGCTGCGGGGCCGCCCGCGCCTTGCATGTTCTGCAGCGTGCCCAGCGTCTGCAGCGGATTGATCCCGAACACCAGTGCGCCGATCAGCGCGATGATCACGCTGCCGCAGCCGATCTTGCCCCCCGGCCCGCCAAAGCCTCCGCCGCCGCCGCGCTGGTCCTCGACCTGGATCGAGTTGTCGAAATCGTCGAGCCGCATCGGCCTGTCTCCTGTTCCTCCCCGCTGGAGTGCCCGCAAGCGCACCTGCAGCGCAAGTGGGTACGTAACGGTGGTAATTCCCGGCAGAGGGAACTTGCGCAGCCCGGCTGCATTTGCGAGCAATGCAACTGCGTCGGACCGTTCGGGGACAGCGATGAGTCGAGGTGGGTAAGCCGGTTGCCATGAACCCTGTTTGCGCCAGCGGCGCAAAGCATCACCCGGCACGGCAGCTGACGGCGGTCTGCCTTGCGCTTCTCGCGCTCCTTCTGCTCGCGCTCGATCCGCTGGTTGCCCTTGCCGCTGCGCCGACCAAGCGGCAACTCGCGGTCATCGAGGCGCAGCTGCGCCAGCATGTCATGACGCTTTCCAGTGATGAGTATGGCGGGCGTGAGCCGGGGACGCCGGGCGAGACGCTGACACTGCGCTATCTCGCGCGGGAATGGTTCGATATCGGTCTGGAATCGGGGACAAATGATCCGGGTAATGCCTGGTTCGCGCCGGTTGAACTGGTCGAACGCGAACCGCAAGGCTCCCGCGCCCAGTTCCTCCACGGCAAGCGGCGGCTGCCTGTGGCCGAAAACGGGTTCTTTGTGGTCACCTCGGGCCTGCGCAGCCTGATCGAGAATGCGCCGCTGGTCTATGTTGGCAGGATGGCGGGAGGCGAGGGCGCGCGCGCCGAGCTGGCGGGACGCGTGGCGGTCATTCTCGATAGCGATGCGCCTCCGCCCGAGGTGGCAAAGCCCGGCACAGCCGCTCCGCCGCGCCCGGTAGACCGCGCGGGCAGGCTGCTCGAAGGCGGTGCTGCTGCGGTGCTCACGGTGCTCGACGGCGAACGCACGCTCGAGGATGTCATGGCCCGCCGCCGCCGTGCCGGCTATGCGCTTTCGGGCGAGCGGCTTGGCGGGGATATCGAGGCGTTCGTGTCTGCCGAAACTGCTGCTCAGCTCCTGGCGGCGGCAGGCGGCCCCGATCTGGCAGCCCTGCGTGCGGCTGCTGCGGCGCCGGGCTTCAGCATGAAGCCGCTGGGGATATCGGCTTCGTTCGAGGCGACCAACCGCGAAACACGGATCAAGACGCACAACCTGATCGGCCGGATCGAGGGCAGGCGCCCGGGTGCCGGTGCGGTTGTGCTGATGGCGCACTGGGATCATTTCGGCAAATGCGCCGCCCCGCCGGCAGAGAAGCTGATATGCCCCGGCGCGGTCGACAACGCTTCCGGCCTTGCTGTCATCACCGAAGCCGCGCGCCTGCTGGCGGCGGGCAAGCCGATGGACCGCGATGTCTATTTCGTGGCCACCACGGGCGAGGAGCTGGGCCTTTTGGGAGCGCTGGCCTTTGCCGAGAACCCGCCAGTCCCGTTGGCCAGCGTGGTCGCCGCGTTCAATGTCGACAGTAGCGGCCTTGTTCCCGCAGGACTTCCGGTCAGCGTTGTCGGGCATGGCATGACCCCGCTGGATCCGGGCATTGCCAGCGTGCTCAAGACGATGAAGCGTAAGCTCGCCGCTGGCGACGGCGCGAACGCGTTTGCCCGGCGGCAGGACAGCTGGGTGCTCATGCAGCACGATGTGCCCTCGGTCATGGTCAGCACCAGCTATTCGGACCCGGCACGGCTTGAGGCCTTCATGGATGATATCTACCACCGCCCATTCGATGAGGCGGCGCGGGTGGTCTATGGCGGCATGGTCGATGACGTCCTGCTCCAGACCGAACTGGTGCGCTTCTTTGCCGATACGAAGGCCTGGCCAGCGACCGGGCCGGCAAGCTGGCCAGCCGCAGGGGCAAAGTAGGCCGCAGGGCGAGGGTCCAAACTCGATCAGGTCGCGTTCGAGGTTTGAGGCAAAACGGCTCAGTGCAAGGAGGGAAGGCGTGGGGATATGTCGATATCCC
>JBIPOH010000069.1:0-12805 GCA_044379435.1 Novosphingobium sp. | reverse complement strand
CAATCCGCCCAGCGCCGCGCCTGCCCGCAGGCCTGCCGTCAGCGCCGCAATCGTCACGCCAATGGCGGCAAGGCCCGGCGTGCCGAGCAGCAGGCCCAGTTCCACCGTCCACAGCTGCGCGCCATCAAGCCCCAGCAGCCCCGCCGCCAACGGCGCGGCCAGCATCAGCGGCACGCCGAAACTCAGCCAATGGGCCACGATGCGCAGCAGCAGCACGCCTTCCTCGGCAATTCCGCGCAGCGCCCATTGATCGAAGAACCCGGCTTCGAGATCAGGCTCCACCAGCCGGTCGAGCGGAAGGATCGCGGCCAGCAACGCCGCCACCCAGATAACGCCCGCGCCGGTGCGCGCCAACAGCTTCGCATCCGGCCCCACCGCGAACGGATAGAGCATGGCCACCGCGAGGAAAAACAGCAGCGGCAGCAGCGCCCCGCCCCGCCCCGGCGCGCCCATCAGCAGCAAGGTCAGGTCGCGGCGGAAGATGGTCCAGAGCGCCTTCACGGCAGATACTCCAGCAGCGAAATCGCGCGCAGTTTTTGCAATTGCAGCGGCTGGTGCGAGGCAATCACGGCAATGCCGCCAAGCGCGCGGTGCGCCTCGATCGCGGCTTGCGTCGCTGCGCCCCAATGCGTGTCGAGCCCGTTGAGCGGTTCATCCAGCAGCCAGATCCGCGCACCGCTGGCGGCAAGGCGGGCGAGCGCAGCGCGCTTGCGCTGGCCCGTGGAAAGATAGCGCACGGGAACATCGAGCAGGTCTTCGAGGCCAAAATCCGCCCGCGCCTCGTCCGATCCGTCGATGGCGCGCCAGAACGCCAGCGCCTCGCCCAGCGGGCGGTGCGCATCAAGCGCGGGGCGTTCATCCGCCAGCGCCCGCGTGCCCTCGTGCTCGACATGGCCGCTATAGGGCCGCAGCAGCCCGGCCAGAATGCGCATGAGGCTGGACTTGCCGATGCCGTTCGGCCCGGCCAGCTGAAGCGCATCGCCCTGATGGAGTTCGAAGCCTACGCCCTTGAACAGAAGCCGGTCACCACGCCGGCAGGCAAGATCATGGGCAGCGAGACGGGCAGGTTGCATCGCCTGCCGCGATAGGGGAAAGACGTGGGCGTGCCAAGAATTGCATTGGCAAGGAGAGCCATCATGGCGATTGCCCAGTTGACCGAAGCCGAACGCGCCGCCGCCCTCGCCGCGCTCCCCGCTTGGGGACTGCGCGAAGACGGCCTCGCCATCACCCGCACCTTCCGCTTCGCCAATTTCGCCGAGGCCTTCGGTTTCATGACTCGCGTGGCGATTCTGGCTGAGAAGGCCGATCACCACCCGGAGTGGTTCAACGTCTACAACCGCGTGGAAATCACGCTGACCACGCACGATGCAGGCGGGCTGAGCCAGCGCGACGTGGCGCTGGCATCGGCAATCGACGGCTTCGGGGGTTAACCCCCCATCGGGCCGCCCGGCCTGCCCACCTGCTTGCGCAGCGCGCCGGGCATCCAGCGGGCGGCGAAGGCGAGGCGCTTGGCCGTCTTGCCCACCACCGTGTGGACCCGCGTGCCGTGGACTGCTGCCCACGCGGCTTCGGCGACTTCGCTCACCGGCGTGATCTCCAGCCCAGCCTCGCGCACGCGTCCGCGGATATCCTCGTTCGAGGCGCGGTTGGGCGCGTGATCGAGCAGCGGGGTTTCGATGAAACTCGGCATCAGATCCCGCACCATGATGCCGTCTTCCTTCCATTCGCCATCCAATGATTCGGTGATCGAGCGGACACCGAACTTTGTGGCCGAATAGATCGAGCCGCCGGGCACACCATAAATTCCCGCAGCGCTCGCGGTATTGAGGAGGCAGGAGCCGGGGGCGGCGGCCTTGAGCCATGGATAGGCCGCCTGCGCACCGAAGATCACCCCCTTGAGATTGATATCAAGCGTGCGCTCCACTTCCTCAGGCGTGCAGTCGATGATCCGCCCGCCAATGGGAATGCCCGCATTGTTGAACACCACATCGATCTTGCCGCCCGAAGCCGCCGCGCAATCGGCGAGCGCGACATCCCACGCGGCGCGATCCCGCACATCCAGGGTGTGCTGAGAGCTGAACCCCGCCGGGATCAACGCGGCGGTGCCCGCCATGCCCTCTTCATTGATATCGGCAATGCCCACGAACCATCCGCTGCGGCCAAACCGTTCGGCAACCGCGCGCCCGATGCCCGAAGCGCCGCCCGTGATGAAAATCGTCTTGTGGCCCACAACCTTACACCCTTTTGTGCGTCTTGTTGGGGCGGAAGCTTACAGCGCAGGGTTGTTATAGCAATGCCAGGTGAAGATCGCCGCCGCGCCGCGATGCGGTCGCCAGTCTTCGGCCATGGCGCGAGTCTGTTTTTCGTCCGGGCGTTCAGCCAGCCCCAGCAGTTTGGCCATGCCTGCCTGCACCGCCAGATCGCCCGCCGGCCAGATATCGGGGCGGCCTTCGGCGAACAGCAGGTAGATTTCCGCAGACCAGCGCCCGATGCCCTTGATTCTGGTAAGCTGCGCAATGGCAGCCTCGTCGTCTTCCGGCAGGGAATGCAGCTCAAGCTCGCCCGTCATCACCAGTTCGCACAAGCTGCGCACATAGCCCTGCTTCTGGCGCGACAGGCCGCAGGCGCGCAGCGAATCGAAATCGGCTGCGAGCAAGTCCTGCGGCGGCAGATCATCGCCAAGCAGCGCTTCCAGCTTGGCCCACACCGAAGCGGCGGCGGCAACGCTGACCTGCTGGCCAACAATCGTGCGCAGGAGCGTGGCATAGCCGCGCGGGCGGATGCGCGGCTCGGGATGGCCGACGCGCGCAACCGCTGCGGCGATCAGCGGGTTCCTTGCGGAAACATGGGCGAGACCATCGGCAATCTGGCTGGCGGTGAGACCCATAAGTGACAGCTTTCCTTTTGAGGCCATGATGCAGCGCAGCACCTTGCCAAAGTGCCCCCCGCGCGATAGCAGCCCCGATTAAATGGGGCCAGAGAGCGCGCCTGCCCAATCCTGCCGCTCTCAACAGGAGACAGAAACGATGCCGAAGCTTGTTGTGGTGAACCGCTCGGGTGAAGAATCCACTGTCGAGGCCGCAGCCGGCCTGTCGGTGATGGAAGCGATCCGCGACAACGGCTTCGACGAACTCCTCGCGCTGTGCGGCGGCTGCTGCTCGTGCGCCACCTGCCACATCTATGTCGACCCTGCCTTCGCCGACAAGCTGCCGAAGATGAGCGAAGACGAGAACGACCTGCTCGAAAGCTCGGACCACCGCAACGAGACCTCGCGCCTTTCGTGCCAGGTGCAGCTGACGGCTGACCTCGACGGCCTCAAGGTCGTGATCGCTCCGGAAGACTGAGCAGCGCCGCGCAGCAACAACGGCTGCGCGCCTGATCCGTGAAGCAACGCCAACGCCCCGGCGCAGCAATGCGTACGGGGCGTTTTGCATTGCAGAAATGCCACACCTTCAAACCATCCCGAGTATGACATAACCTGTCTTGAAATCAGCATAAAAGTGTCACCTCCCCGGCTTAGCGGGCGCAGCAACCCAGCGCTTTATCAGGGAGTTTCCAATGCGCCTCGCCACCCTTCTGCTCGCCACCACGGCCTTTGCCGCCAGCCCGGCCTTCGCCGCTGATGAACCCCAGGCCGCCGTTGCTCCTGCTGAAGCCGCTGCCGCCACCGAAAGCGGCGAAGGCGATGCCATCGTCGTCTACGGCACCGGCAAGACTCGTCAGGTTCAGGAAATTTCAGGCGCAGACCTTGCCATTCAGGCCGCCGGCACCAGCCCGCTGCGCGCGATCCAGAAGCTACCGTCGGTCAACTTCCAGTCCGCCGACGCCTTCGGCACCTACGAATGGTCGACTCGCATCACGCTGCGCGGCTTCAACCAGAACCAGCTGGGCTTCAACCTCGATGGCATTCCGCTCGGCGACATGTCGTATGGCAACAACAACGGCCTGCACATCAGCCGCGCGATCTCGGCGGAAAACATCGGCCGCACCGTCGTCAGCCAGGGCGCAGGTTCAATCGACACGCAGTCGACCAACAACCTCGGCGGCACGCTGAACTTCTATTCGATCGATCCCAAGGATGCGCTCGGCCTCGATGCCAGCGGCACCTATGGTTCGAACAACACCTGGCGCGGGTTCCTGCGCGGCGGGATCGGCACGCGTGATGGCGCGCGCGCTTTCGCCTCGGTCGTCTATGCCACCACCGACAAGTGGAAGGGCGAAGGCAAGCAGCGCCAGCTCAACGTCAACGCCAAGGGCGTCGTGCCGCTGGGTTCGGTCACGCTCGATGGCACGTTCAGCTATTCGGACCGTGCAGAGCAGGACTATCAGGACCTCAGCCTCGATCAGCTGAACCGTCTGGGCTATGATTGGGACAACTTCGGTCCCAACCAGTATGCGCTGGCCATTCAGGTGGCCGACATTGCCGCCAATCGCGGCGATACCGGCACTACGCCGCTCAATCCGTCGGCCGGCACGGTCTATCCCGGCAAGATCCGCACGGCAGACGATGCCTATTATGACGCATCGGGCCTGCGCCGCGATACGCTCGCCTCGGTGGGTCTGACCGCCGATCTGGCCCCGAACGTCACGCTGAAGGCGCGCACCTACCTGCACCACAACGAAGGCCAGGGCACCTGGGGTTCGCCCTATGTCAACAGCCCGACCGGCGTGCCGATGGCGCTGCGCACCACCGAATACGAGATCAACCGCAAGGGCCTGTTCGGCAGCGTCAAGGCGGAACTGGGCATCAACACGCTGACCGTGGGCGGCTGGTACGAGAACAACGACTTCAATCAGGCGCGGCGCTTCTATGCTTATGCCAGCCGCACCAATCCCGGCCGCGATCACCTGAAGTTCCAGCGCGATCCGTTCTTCACGCAGTGGGATGTCGATTTCAACACCAAGACCTACCAGTACTACGTCGAGGACGAGATCCAGCTGGGCGACGCCAAGATCAGCCTCGGCTGGAAGGGCTTCAAGGTTGATAACCGCGCCACGCCGATCGTGGCAGGCGGCCGCACCGCAGGCACGCTTTCGACCAAGGACTGGTTCCAGCCGCATGCTGGCGTCAGCTATCGCTTCACCCCCGAGATCGAAGCGTTTGCCGGCTTTACGCAGGTTTCGCGCGCGTTCGTCTCGGCCACCACGGCGGGTCCGTTCTCGTCGAGCCAGGTCGGCTTCGACGCGATCAAGCCTCTCCTGAAGCCCGAGCAGTCGGACACGTATGAAACCGGCCTGCGCTTCACCAGCGGCATCTTCAACGGCGTGCTGGCGGGCTACCTCGTCAACTTCCGCAACCGCCTGCTGGCGATCCCGACTTCGGTGGGCATCGTGGGCGCGGCCAATGCTCTGCAGAACGTGGGCGGCGTGCGCTCGGCGGGCATCGAGGCGAGCGGCGAGGTGCGCTTTGCACGCGGCTGGTCGGCGCTGGTGTCCTACAGCTACAACGACAACACCTACCGCGACGACGTGGTCATCCGCACCAAGGATGCGCAGGGTAACGACGTGGTGACCACCATCCCCACCGCGGGCAAGACCGTCACCGACAGCCCGAAGCATCTGATCCACGGCGAGCTTTCCTACGATCAGGGCCCGCTTTATGGCCGCATCGGGGTTGACTACATGTCGAAGCGGTACTTCACCTATACCAACGACAAGTCGGTCCCCGGCCGTGCGCTGGTGGATGCGACGATCGGGTATCGCATTGACTTGGGGATGAAGAAGCCGGTGGAACTGCAGATCAACGCGACCAACCTGTTCGACCGGACCTATGTCGCCACGATCGGCTCCAACGGCTTCGGCAACAGCGGCGACAACCAGACGCTGCTCGCCGGTGCTCCGCGTCAGGTCTTTGCAACGATCAAGGTAGGGTTCTGATAATGCGCCGCGCGCTTCCCTTCGCTCTTCTCGCCGCAGTTTCGCTCGGCGCCATGACCGGGGAAGCGCGCGCCGCTCCCGTACTCTTGATTTCCATCGACGGGCTGCGGCCCGCCGATGTGCAAGACGCCGAGGCGCGCGGCCTCAAGGTGCCGAACTTGCGGCGTTTCGTCGCCGAAGGCACGTATGCCACCGGCGTCGTCGGCGTGCTGCCAACGATCACCTATCCCAGCCACACCACGCTGATCACCGGCGTTTCACCCGCCAAGCACGGCATCGTGGGCAACACGACTTACGACCCCCTGCAGATCAACCGGGGCGGCTGGTTCTGGTATGCCTCTGATGACAAGGCGCGCACCCTGTGGGATGCCGCGCAAGAGGCGAAGCTGACCACTGGCAACGTCCACTGGCCGGTTTCGGTGGGCGCGAAGAACGTGACCTGGAACCTGCCGCAGATGTGGATCACCGGGCACGGCGATGATCGCAAGCTGCTCGATGCGCTGGCGACGCCCGGGCTGACGAGTGAACTGGAGCAGGTGGCTGGCGTCCCCTATGCCGATGGCAAGGCCGAAGACCTGCCCGCCGATATCGTGCGCGCAAAATATGGCACCGCGCTGATCGCGCAGCACAAGCCTGCCTTCATGACGATGTACCTCGCCGCGCTCGATCATACGCAGCACGAAACCGGGCCGGGTTCGGCAGAGTCTCACGCTGTGCTGGAAACGCTCGATGGCCTCATCGGCGATCTCGTCGCGGCGGAAATGAAGGCCCATCCCGATGCGGTCATCGCGCTGGTCAGCGACCACGGTTTCGCGCCCGTCGACACAGTGATCAACCTCTACCGCCCGTTCATCGATGCCGGGCTCGTCACCGTGAACGCGGACGGCAAGATCACGGCAGCCGAAGCAACCCCATGGGGCTCGGGCGGATCATTCGCGATCCGGCTGGCGCGGCCCGATGATGCGGCGCTGAAAGCGAAGGTCAAAGCCGTGCTCGACAAGCTGGCCGCCGATCCTGCCGCGAAGTTCGACCGCGTGCTCGATGCGGCAGAGACTCTGGCAGCGGGCGCCAATCCCGAAGCGAGCTTTTATGTGAACCTCAAGCTTGGTGCGGTTGCAGGGCCGTTCATCAATGCCACTTTGCCGCTCACGTTCCCGTCACCCAGCAAGGGCATGCACGGCTATTTTCCCGCAGCGCCCGAAATGCGCTCAACCTTCATGGTGATGGGCAAGGGCGTGGCCAAGGCGCGCAATCTGGGCGAAATCGACATGCGCGCCATTGCGCCGACGCTGGCTAAAGTCATGGGCGGCGCGCTTCCGGACACCGAAAAACCTGCGATAGACTTGGCGAAGTAAGGCCTACCAACCCCGGCTGCCGGGCCCGCCCTTGAACGGCCCGGCAACCGCGCTGGTGATCCATCCGCCATAGAATGCGCCCGGCTGCGGCACCACGGTTTCTCCGTCCACGCTGCACCGGTCGAACGGCGCGGCATAGAACGCGACATGGTCCTTGAGCGCGAGGAACGTGCGCGTCGGGCTCGGGTAGCTCCAGCCGACCTGCGACAGGACTTCGCCTTCCACCACCACGTCCCAATAAGCCGCCGCTCCCTTCCATTCGCACAGCGAGGAGCCTGACGCGCGCCGCAGCACGCCCGGCGCAATATCGTCGGGGTGGATATAGTAGCTGGGCGGATGGCTGGTTTCGAGGGTCTGCACGGCGCGGCGGGTATCGGCGATGATCTGCCCGCGATGCTCGATCACCACATGCGCCGAGCAACGCCGCGCCACAGCCGGGCGCGGATAATCCCACGCACTTTCCTGCCCCGGCAGCACCGGATCAGGTTTGGGCCACATTATAGCCTAAGCCCTGCGGTTTCCGGTAGGCCGCTCATCAGGTTGAGGCTCTGCACCGCAGCGCCGCTCGCGCCCTTGCCGAGATTGTCGAGCAGCGCGACGAGCCGCGCCTGCGTGCCGTCCGGGCTGCCGAAGACGTAGAGATCGAGCCCATCGCGCGGTTCGTCGGAGCGGCGCAGCAGGAGTTCATCCGGCACGCCGTCCAGCACGCGCACCAAGGGGCTGCCTGCGTAGAACGCCTTCAGCGCATCGCGCAGCGCATCGGGTGCAGCGGCGCCGGGCATGGCGGCCAGCGGCACCGGCACTTCCACCACCATGCCGCGATGCGCGGGGATCACCGCCGGGGCAAAGATCGGCGCATGGGTCAGCCCCGCATGGCTCTGCATTTCGGCCACGTGCTTGTGCCCCAGCGCAAGGCCATAGGCACGGTAAGCAATGTCGGTATCGTCCTCGAACCGCGCGATCAGCGCCTTGCCGCCGCCCGAATAACCCGAGACAGCATTGACCGTGTAGGGCCAATCCGCCGGAAGCAGCCCGGCGCGCAGCAGCGGCACGAGCAGGCCGAGGAAGCCGGTGGGATAGCAGCCGGGGTTGGAAACCCGCTTGGCCGCCGCCACCGCCTCAGGCCCCGTGATTTCAGGAAAACCATACGTCCAGCCCGGCGCAGTCCGGTGCGCGGTCGAGGCATCGATCACGCGGGTACGGTCATTGGCGATCAGCGAAACCGCCTCGCGCGCGGCTTCATCGGGCAGGCACAGGATGGCGACATCCGCCGCATTCAGCGCAGCAGCGCGCGCGCCGGCGTTCTTGCGCTCGGCATCGCTGAGCGCGATCAAGCTGAACTCGGCGCGGCCCGCCAGCCGGTCGGCGATCTCGAGGCCCGTGGTGCCCGCCGCGCCGTCGATAAAGACTTGTGTGGTCATGGCTCCAGCGCCGTCAGCGGCAGATAGCCAACAAGGCCGCCCTCGCCCTGCTGGCCCCAGCCCCAACCGCCCGCGCTGTCGAGCAGATTGAACGTCTCGCCCGCCGCAAGCGTGCCGATTGCTTCCGCTTCCTCGCGCCCCGCCGTGCGCAGCGTGGCCCCGGCAGCGCCCACCGTGCGCGGCATCGGCACGGCATAATGCGAGACAAAGACCTGCCCGGCATAGCGGATATGCGCAACATCGCCGCGCACCGCACGGGTATGGGCATGACTATCGAACTTGGGCGCAGGGCCGCCAAGCGAATACGACGTCTTCAGGCTGGCCACATCCAGCGCGGAATCTACAAGGTCGGTCACGTCAGGCTTTCCGGCAAACACGAAAGCCGGGCGCTTAGAGGCATCGGGCTCAGGGTTCAAGGCATCGCCGCCTTTCCGAATCGCGCGAGGATCAGGCCCCAGCTTGCGCGCAGGCCCAGCGCCTCGCCGCCCTTGGGCCGCCCGGGCTTGCTCGCAGGCCGCCAGGCGAACGTATCGAAGTGCGCCCAGTCCACCCCTGCGGCCACGAACCGATCCAGGAACAGCGCCGCCACTGTCGCCCCTGCAAACCCGCCGGAGGGGCTGTTCTGCAAGTCTGCCACATCGGATTTCAGCATCTCGCGGTAGCCATCGTGAAGCGGCAGCTGCCAGCATGGATCATCACGCTCAAGGCCCGCCGCGATCAGCCCTGCCGCCGTGCTGTCGTTCCTTGCGAACATCGCAGGCAAGTCCGGCCCCAACGCCACGCGCGCCGCGCCCGTCAGCGTGGCGAAATCGATCAGCAGTTCGGGCTTCGCTTCGCACGCCCGCACCAGCGCATCGCCCAGCACGAGCCGCCCTTCGGCATCGGTGTTGGTGATCTCCACCGAAAGCCCCGCGCGTGAACGCAGCACATCGCCCGGGCGGAAGGCATTGCCTGAAACCGCGTTTTCCACGGCAGGGACCAGCAGATGGAGCCGCACCGGCAGCCCCGCGCCCATGACGAGGCCCGCAAGCGCCAGTGCGTGCGCTGCGCCGCCCATATCCTTCTTCATCAGCGCCATGGCCGAACTTGGCTTCAGATCGAGCCCGCCCGAATCGAAGCACACCCCCTTGCCGACGATGGCAAGGCGCGGGTGCGCCGGATCGCCCCATTCAAGCTCAATAAGGCGGGGCGCATGGCTGCGCGCCGCCGCGCGGCCAACGGCATGGATCATCGGATAATCGCGCTCCAGCGCATCGCCGCTCACCACATGGAGCACCGCGTGGTGCGCCTTGGCCAGCGCCCGCGCCTCTGCTTCCAGCTGGGCTGGCCCCATGTCTTCCGCAGGCGTGTTGACCAGATCGCGCACCATGGTGACCGCGTCCCCTTCGGCCAGTGCGGCGTTCATTGCGCCCAGTGCGCCCGTTAATAGCAGGCGCGTACCCTTGTCCGAAGCCTCGCTGCGATAGCGATCAAAGCGATACTGCGCGAGGCGCCAGCCGATCAGCGCCGGGCCTTCCGCGCCGGGATTGGCCAGACGGTACGTGCCTGCCGGCAGCCGGTCCGCCAGCGGCGCAAG
The DNA here is from genome assembly GCA_044379435.1 of Novosphingobium sp. Classification (GTDB taxonomy): domain Bacteria; phylum Pseudomonadota; class Alphaproteobacteria; order Sphingomonadales; family Sphingomonadaceae; genus Novosphingobium. The sequence goes on along the minus strand of JBIPOH010000069.1, from coordinate 2,576 downwards.
GCACCAACTGGAAAGCTTCGCCGGATCGGCCACGCCGCCGACGGCAAACCACCCCTCCCCTGCGCCCGCTGCATCGGGGACAATCGCTGTCTCCCCCGCACCGCCTTCGAAGCCCTGCCCCGCCAGCACCGCGCGCTGCGCCGGAGTGAGCGCGGCAAGCCATGCAGGCAGCGCGGCCTTGTCGACAATGTGGATCGGCGTGGCCTTCTGGCCGCGATCGGGCTGGATCAGTGCATCAAGCTGGTTCATCGTGGCTGCGATTCTTGCCGCAGCTTGGCGGCGAGTGCGAGAGGAAACTGCATGAAGTGTCTGCCTGCCCCGAAAGCCCTGGCTCTCGGGCTCATTCTGGCGCTCGCCGCCTGCCAGCAATCCGGCGCTCCGGAAGCCGCGGATGCAAGCGCCGCGCCGAGTGCTTCGGCCGCAGCGCCCGCCCCCATGGCAGCGCCGACCCCTGCCGCAGAAGCGCGCAAGCTGGAGGAGAAGAACGACCTCTACGAATTTGGCTACAGCTATCCCGCCGCAGCTGCTGCGATCCCGGCGTTGCGCGAATGGCTGGAAGGCGATCTTGTCAGTGCCCGCGCCGAACTTGCGTCCCAGGCGCGCGAAGGGCGCGCCGATGCCAAAGTCGGCGAGTATGAATTCACGCCCCACATGGGCTCGGCCGAGTGGAAAATGGTGACCGACCTACCCGGCTGGCTCAGCCTCTCGTCCGAGAGCTACAGCTTCTCCGGCGGTGCGCACGGCAATTCGGCGTTCGATGCGCTGCTGTGGGACAAGGCCGCCAATGGCGGAAAGGGCCAGCGCCGCGCCGCAGCCGATCTGTTCACCTCGCCCGCTGCGCTGCGGGCCGCCGTCATCAAGGGCTTCTGCGCCGAGCTTGACCGCCAGCGCGCGAAGAAGCGCGGCGAGGACATTGTCCTTGATCCCGATGACGAATTCGCCCGCTGCATCGATCCGCTCGAACAGGTCGTCATCCTCGGTTCGAAAAGCGGCAAGGGCTTCGACCGGATCGGCTTCCTGATCGCGCCCTATAATGCGGGTTCTTACGCGGAAGGGAGCTATGAAGTGACCCTGCCGATGACCGCCGCCCTGCTCGGCGCGGTCAAGTCAGAGTACAAGGCGGCGTTTGTGGCCCCATGATCTCGCAATTGCGCCGCGCTTGCGCTAGGGGCAGAGCATGACCGACTATGTGATCGCCGACGAAACCGATGTGATGCCGCGTGACGGCACGATCAAGCTGCATGGCCCCGCAGCCTTTGAAGGCATGCGCAAGGCCGGGCGCCTCGCTGCCGAAATCCTCGATGCGCTGGCGCCGATGGTGCAGCCGGGCGTTTCCACGGCGGCGATTGATGACGTGGTGCGCCAGATGACGCTGGATGGCGGCGCCATTCCGGCAACGCTGGGCTACCGGGGCTATACCCATTCGTGCTGCATCTCGATCAACCACGTGGTGTGCCACGGCATTCCATCAGAAACGCGGGTGCTGCGCGATGGCGATATCGTCAATATCGACGTTACCCCGCTGCTGGATGGCTGGCACGGCGATACCAGCCGCATGTACCTTGTCGGCGATGTCCCGCTGAAAGCGCGGCGGCTGGTCGACGTGACCTATGAATGCCTGATGATCGGGATCGAGCAGGTGCGCCCCGGCGCGCGGCTGGGTGATATCGGCGCGGCCATACAGGCCCATGCCGAACGCCACCGCTACGGCGTGGTGCGCGAATTCTGCGGGCACGGCCTTGGCCGCCTGTTTCACGATGCGCCCGAAGTGATCCACGCCGCGCACCAGGGCACTGGCCCCGAACTGCGCCCCGGCATGTTCTTCACCATCGAGCCGATGATCAACCTCGGCAAGGCGGCGGTAAAGCTGCTCGACGATGGCTGGACGGCCGTCACGCGCGACCGCTCGCTGTCCGCGCAGTTCGAACATTCGATCGGCGTGACGGAAACGGGCTGCGAGATCTTCACCCTCAGCCCGGCGGGCCTGCACCAGCCGCCTTACGCGGGATGAACTAGCAAGCGCCCTTGCTCAAAAATTAGGCAGTCCTTGCGCAAAACTTGTGCAGCAATCAGTTACGCTCACGCAACTTGCGCAATGCTCCGGCCTGCGGGAGCAACCCAATCTTGCCAAAGCGCCCCAATTCCTGCTTTCGCGCCGCCCATTCATCGCCTAGTGAGGCCAAGGACCCGCGTGGCACGATTCTTGGATAGCTGTTCCAGTATCGGGCTTACGCACAAAACCAACCGCCGGGACGGCCGCATGGCCGGCAAACCGGTTTGCCTGCAGGGAATGATCGAGTGAAAAAGGTCGAAGCGATCATCAAGCCCTTCAAGCTGGATGAGGTGAAGGAAGCGCTCCACGAAATCGGCGTTTCCGGCATCACCGTCACCGAAGCCAAGGGCTTCGGCCGGCAGAAGGGCCATACCGAACTCTATCGCGGCGCCGAGTATGTCGTCGATTTCCTGCCCAAGGTTAAGCTTGAGGTGGTCGTGACCGATGCTCTGGTCGAGCGGGTGGTGGAAGCGATTGCTGCCGCTGCGCAGACCGGCCGGATCGGCGATGGCAAGATCTTCGT
>JBIPOH010000345.1:0-3757 GCA_044379435.1 Novosphingobium sp. | reverse complement strand
CGCCGCGCAGCACGATCAGTCGCAGTGGGGGACGCTCAAGGCCAAAGTGGCCGCTATGATCGCCACCAAGACACGCGCCGAATGGGAAGCGATCATGGACGGCACCGACATCTGCTTTGCGCCGGTGCTGAGCCTCAAGGAAGCGCCGCACCACCCGCACAACGCGGCGCGCGGCACGTTCGTGGAGGACGGCGGGATGACGATGCCCGCGCCCGCACCGCGCTTCAGCGCGACGCCTGCACCGGCGCCCAAGCTGGCATCCGTGCCGCTGGATTGAGGCTTAGCCTCAGTCCGTCATCACTCCGAGCGAAGCGCTTCCTCGATCTCGGTATCGGGGAAGCGGCGCTTGTGGCGGACCGACCACCACATCGAAAGCCCGATCAGCGCCGCGCCGATGAGTCCGGTCACGGTCTCGGGGATTTCCACATGTGCCGAGATGAGCATGATCGCGGCCAGCGCGATGATCGCCCAGAACGCGCCGTGTTCAAGGTAGCGGTATTCCGCCAGCGTGCCTTCGCGCACCAGCAGCAGCGTCAGCGAGCGCACGAACATCGCGCCGATGGATAGGCCCAGCGCGATGACCACCATGTTGTTCGAAAGCGCGAACGCGCCGATCACCCCGTCGAAACTGAACGAGGCATCGAGCACGTTGAGGTAGAGGAACCCGCCAAGGCCCGAGCGCACGACCTGTCCTGCCGCCTTCTGCGCGGCCTCCTGCATTTCGAGCAAGGTGCCGATGGCCTCGACCGCGATGAAGGTGACGATGCCCAGCGCGCCCGCGCCGAGGAACGTCAGCGCTTCTTCAGCGGGCAGCAGCAGCGAAATGCCATAGAGTCCGCAGAGCAGGATCGCGATTTCGGCGGCCTTGATTTCGGCAAACAGGGCCAGGCGGGTTTCCAGCCAGGTGATCCAGTGCACGTCCTTTTCGCCATCGAAGAAGAACGAAAGGCCTACCATCGCGAGGAACGCGCCGCCAAATCCGGCAATGCCGACATGCGCGCTGGAAACGATGGCCTCATAGCGCGCCGGTTCGGTCAGCGAGATGCGCACAGCCTCGATAGGGCCGATCCCTGCTGCGATGGCAACGATGGCCAGCGGGAATACGATGCGCATGCCGAACACCGCAATCACCATGCCCCAGGTGAGGAAGCGGCGCTGCCACACCGGGTCCATCTCGTCCAGCACTGCGGCGTTGACCACGGCGTTGTCGAACGAGAGCGAGATTTCCAGCACCGAGAGCATCACCACGATCCACAGCATGGCGAGCGTGGCGGACACGGATGCAGTCTGCATCCAGCCATAGGCGGCGGCGAGCGCGAGGCACACGAGGGTGAAGGCGATGGATCCGCCGAAGTTCTTGAGCAAAGGGTTCTCGTACTGGCAGGAGGAAGCGTTCGGGGCGCTGGGGTCCCTTACTTCGGCTGATACGTCTGTTCCACCCCCGGAAAGGTGCGAGCCCGCACTTCGGCGGCATAAGTCGCGGCTGCGGCAGAAATCGTCTCCGCCAGATGCTCGTAGATCTTCACGAAGCGCGGCGTGCGCTCGAACATGCCGAGCATGTCGTCGGTCACCAGCACTTGCCCGTCGCACTGCGCCGAAGCGCCGATGCCGATGGTGGGGCAGGACACGGCCTGGGTGATGGCGATCGCCAGCGGCTCGACCACGCCTTCGACGACGATGGCGAACGCGCCTGCTTCGGCAATCGCGCGCGCGTCGCCCACGATCTTTTCTGCCTCGGCGGCGCTGCGTCCGCGCGCGTTGTAGCCGCCCAGCACATTGACCGCCTGCGGGGTGAGGCCGACATGGCCCATCACCGGAATGCCGCGCGCGGTGAGGAACGCCACGGTTTCGGCCATGGCGATGCCGCCCTCGAGCTTCACCGCATCGCAGCCGGTTTCCTTGAGCAGGCGCGAGGCGCTTTCGAACGCCTGCTCGGGCGAGCGTTCATAGGCGCCGAAGGGCATGTCGACCACGACCGCCGCGTGATAGGAGCCGCGCACCACGGCGGCGCCATGCGCGCACATCATGTCGAGCGTGACGGGAACGCTGGAGGGCAGGCCATAGATCACCTGGCCCAGCGAGTCCCCCACCAGCAGCAGATCGCAGTGGGCATCGAGCAGCTGCGCCTGGCGCGCGGTATAGGCCGTGAGCATCACCACCGGCTGCACGGTCACCCCGTCCACCTTGCGCTGGCGGATGCCCGGAATGTTGAGCCGCTTCATCGGGGCCGGGGTGGGATGCGCGCGGCTGGTGGCGGTGTCGAGGACGTAGGTCGTGGACATGAGCTGGTTCCCTGTCGCTGGATCAGCGCTTTTAGAGCAATGCCGCAAAGCCGCAAGGCTCGGTCCGTTGTGGTGCGCCCGCGTGCCGCCGTGAAGCACGTGTCTGGGGAAAAAGCGCTTTGCGGCGGCGATTGGCGGCGCTAGCACTTGTGTCAGCAAACCTGGTGATCATGAGCCGTGCCCGCGCAGTGGGTGTAACGGGCACGTACGGCTTCTGGACCAAGGCGGGAGAAATCAATGTTCGGTCGCGTCAAACCACTCGACGCCATTCTTGCGACTGCCGAGAAGAAATCGCTGCATCGTTCGCTCGGCGCGTTCCAACTGACCATGCTCGGCGTTGGCGCCGTGATCGGAACCGGCATTTTCGTGCTGACGGCCGAAGCTGCGCAGAAGGCTGGGCCGGGCATGATGGTGAGCTTCATCATCGCCGGTTTCGTCTGCGCGGTGGCGGCGCTGTGTTATGCGGAAATGGCCGCGATGGTGCCGGTTTCGGGCTCGGCCTACACCTACAGCTACGCCGTGATGGGCGAACTCGTCGCGTGGATGGTCGGCTGGGCGCTGATCCTCGAATATGCGATTGCGGCAGGCGCGGTTTCGGTCGGCTGGTCGGGCTATATGGTCGGCTGGCTCAACACCAGTTTCAACCTCGACATTCCGCTCACGCTGGTGCGCGGTCCGTTTGATGGGGGGATCATCAATCTGCCCGCAATGGGCATTGCCGGGCTCATAACCGGCCTGCTGGTGCTGGGCACCAAGGAAAGCGCCACGGTCAATTCGGTGCTGGTGGCGATCAAGATCACCGCACTTTCGCTGTTTGTCGCGCTGACCTTGCCCGTGCTGCAAAGCGGCAAGTTCGTGCCCTTCGCGCCCACGGGCTTTGCCGGTATCTCGGCGGCGGCGGCCTCGATCTTCTTTGCCTATGTGGGCTTCGATGCGGTCTCCACCGCGGCAGAGGAAACCAAGAACCCCCAGCGCAACATGCCGATCGGCCTCATCGGCAGCCTTGGCATCTGCACCATTTTCTACATGCTGGTCGCCTCCGGTGTTATCGGCACGGTGGGTGCGCAGCCGATGATGGGCGCGAACGGTGAAGTGCTGTCGCCCGGCACGCCGGCGCTTTCGGCCGCCTGCGCGGCGATCCAGGACAACGCCGTGGTCTGCTCGAAGGAAGCGCTGGCATGGACGCTGCGCGAGGTTGGCTATCCCTTCGTGGGCTGGCTGGTCGGCGCGGCTGCCATTCTGGCGCTGCCTTCGGTCATCCTGATGATGATGTTCGGCCAGACCCGCATCTTCTTCGTGATGAGCCGCGATGGATTGCTGCCGGAGTTCTTCTCGAAGATCCACCCGCGCTTCCGCACCCCGCACGTGATCACGATGCTGACGGGCGTGTTCGTCTCGGTCTTTGCCGCGTTCTTCCCGGTGGGCCTGCTGGCCGATGTGTCGAACTCGGGGACGCTGTTTGCCTTTGCGGCGGT
>JBIPOH010000344.1:0-3780 GCA_044379435.1 Novosphingobium sp. | reverse complement strand
ATATGGCAGATATAAGTGATTCTACCAATAGCGGGATGACAGCTGCGACGCCCTTTGAGGCAATTGCACCTTGCCCCGCAGCCCTCCCTTGCTTTAGGGCGGCATCAGTCGGGGAGTAGCGCAGCCTGGTAGCGCATCTGCTTTGGGAGCAGAGGGTCGCAAGTTCGAATCTTGTCTCCCCGACCATGAAATCCGCCATTCAAGCGCGATCGCCCAGCGCCTTGCGCGAACCGGGGCGGGTGAAGCCACCACTAACAGCGCGAACTGCCTGCCTGGACGGCGTGTGATTCGGCGCTCGCCCCGGGCACGCCATGCGCCATCAAACCGATGCGCATCGGCCAAATTGCCACGAACCGCCGACTTGTTCCGCTTCACAGGCGGACCAGCCGCCCGCGCTTGCCCGGACCAGCGCCGGCCGCGCGCATCCAGCTGCATCGCCAGATTGGCACCGATTGCACTGTTCTGGTGGCGCGAGCAGGCTAATTCTTTCATTTTTGCAATGACGCGCTTCGATCGTCGCCTGCGGTCGGCCGATAACGAGGGCATGGATCATGACAATCTCAACGTTCGGCGCAGGCCTGCGGGCGCCGATTGCCATCCTTCGTTCCGGGCAAGCAAGCGTCATCGACAGCCAGCAGCCGGGGATCAAGAGCGACGATGATTACGTGTTTCTCGACACCGACGGTCTTTCGGGCGGCGGGTTCATCACAAGCTGGGCGTTTTCCGCAGACCCTGACGGAGCCGCAGACGGCATAGCCGTGCAGCGCATAGGCCCCGATGGCCGCGCGCAGGGCGAAACGCTGCGCATCGAGGGCCTGCGCGATCTCGTCGACCTTGCCTCGTATGACGAGACGGTCAACGGATCGATCGAAGCCCTCGCAGATGGCGGATACGCTCTGGCCTACACATCCCGGCCAGAACGCGCATGGAATGGCGGGCCGATGACAGGCACCGTTCCGACCGCGATCGGAGACTTTGCCCTCTACCTTCAAGGGATAGGCAAGCCCCTGAAGTATTATGTCGGCGGTGCGCCTGCAGGCGTCACTTTCTACCTGCTCGGCACCGATGCAGCAGGATTGAAGGCCGTGCCTGTCACCGCCGTGGACGGCCGCATCCTCGTGACGCAAGACCTGCTCGACCAGTTTACCAATGACTTTCGCATCACGCTTGGGGCGAAAGGCCCCGGTGGCGCGCCGATAAACTGGGGCGCGCTGTACATTGGTGCAGAGTTCGAGAAGGCGACGTACAATCCCACCGACAGCCTGATCCAACTGCCAGCCTTGGCCAGAAAGACAACCAATCCGGACGGCAGTGTCAGTTACGGTTTCGAGCCGGATACCGGCAGAGCCGAAGCGTTCCACTTCTCCGGACTTTCTGGAACCATCTTCGGCGAGGATGCCGCCGGGGTGACCCGGGCCAAGCTCGTGCTGCTCGTCGGCGTGTCGGATCCGCTGGCCCTCCTGAACGCGCTCGGCGGCGTGCCGGATGCGTCGAACCAGTTCACCGACGCAGCGGGCGTGACCTATGCGTACCAGCCCCTGCCGAATGGGAGCGGCACCATCATCACCGTCATCGCGGTAAATGGCGCGCCGCTGACACTCGACGCGACCGGCAGTTTCACCGTTCCGCCCTCGCTACTGGCCGCGATTGGCGAGCAGGACGCAGTCATCAGAGCGTCTATCCAGTTTGCCCCGGGCCATGCTCCGGCAAATGCGCCCAGCGCCAGCATTGATGTCCGTCCGGCTGCCGATCGCCTCGACGGGTTCTACCTCCAACTGGTCGACGCGAACGGGCAGGTGGAAGGCGATCCCATCAAGATCGACACGCCGACTGCACCGGTGAACAGCGACAGCGATAACCGTCCGCTGGTCGATCTTGATACCCGCGCGGACGGCAAGCTCGTGGCAAGCTGGGCCTTCGATACCGATGGCGACGGCACCAGCGACGGAATTGGGGTTCAGCTGCTGAACCCGGACGGCACAAAGCTTGGCAGCGTCACGCTCCTGACCGGCTTCGATCCGCGCACCAACGCCTACCAGCTCGATGCACTTGCGGACGGGCGCTACGCCGTGGGCACAAGCGTGGTTCCCGATGCGATCTATGCTTCGGCCAGCATAGTGGGCCTCGCCGCGCAAGGACCGGGACAATACATCGCCCTTACCGGTGCGAGCAGGCCGCTGCAGTATCACTTTCCCGTCGCGTGGTTTCAGACGGCCACATTCCGCCTCAGCGGATACGACGCCGCGGGCGATACCGTATCGATCGCGGTCTCGCCCGATGCGAACGGCACCATCAATGTCACGCAGGACATGCTGACGAACTTTGCCGCAGATGCCCGCGTGTCCCTGCTGATCGACAGCGAGAATGGGATTGCAGGCCAGAGGGTGAACTACATCGGTCAGGCAATCTGGAACTATCCTGCAGGCGGCACCACGCACACCGATACGCTTTCCGGGATCGCGTCGGGCAATGGAAGCCTCAACCTCTCGATCGATCCTGCGCAGCCGGGACGGCTCCAGTCCATCGACCTCGGAGCCTATACGTTCGCCCCCGATGCCGCACAGACCATCACCTTCCTCGTTTTCCCAGCCGATAATTGGAAGCTGGGCAGCGCCCTCGGATTGCAGCCGTTCGTCACGAAAAGCATCGATGGCGCAGTTTACCAGTGGCTCGTGTCCGGCCTGAATCCGGGTGCGCCCGACCTGCTCCGGATCACTGTCCCCCTGACCGCAGACGGCAAGGCCGATGTTCCCGCCATCGTGCTGGCGGCACTGGGCGGGGACGATGCGATCATCATCCCCAGTCTGAGCAACCTGCTGGCAGGCAGCACCGTCACCGCAAAGGCCGTGGTCAGCGACCCCGTCGAGCTTCAGGACGGGTTGTTCCTCCATTTCTACAACGCCGATGGCTCGCGTCAGGGCAGCCCCATCCAGATCGACACCGACGCATTGCCCGGTCTGTCGTTCGAAGATGAAGACGATGCCGCCCCGCGCTTCGACGTCGACGTCATCGCGGATGGCACGGCCTATGTTTCCTGGGCGACCGATACCGACGGAAACAGGGTGGCCGATGCTATTGCGGTCCAGCACGTTGGTGCTAACGGGCAGAGGCTTGGCGGTCCGGTTGTCCTTCAGGGTCTCGCCCCGGAGATCGTCAAGACGCTCGGCGGCGACGACGCCGCAACGGTTTCCGTCGATCCCCTCGACAACGGTGGTTTTGTCGTCAGTGCAGTTACCAGCGGCACGGAGCGCTGGACGCAGAATCAAGCTTTCGTCTTCATGAACGGCAAGGCTTACGCGAACCAAGTCGGCAAACCCTACGAATATGTTGTCCAAAACCCTGGCCCCGGCCTGACTTACAACCTGCTGGGCGTCGCGGACGATGGTTCCGAACTTCTCGTTCCCGTTGTCGCTGAAGGCGGCCGCATTACACTGAACGAGGCGATCTGGGACCAATTCGCCAACGACAGCAGGATCGCGCTCGAGATCACTGGCGGACAGCCGATGACCAACATCACCGTGACGATCGTTTCGCACGAGGTGGCGACATATCCTTCGGACAATCCGACAAGCGAGGTGGACTGCCTCTTTGCGAGCCTCCAGATCATCCCTGCTGCCGCATACTCAGGTCTCCGGGCACCACAAGGACGAGTGGAAGCCTTCCATCTCGATGCAGCCTCTGCTTCTGCCGTCGCGGCGGCCGTAGCCCAGAACTTTACCGTCCAGTTGTCCATTGGCGTTGCCGACATCTACGCTCTCGCATCCCGCGTGGGCGGCACCT
>JBIPOH010000068.1:0-12967 GCA_044379435.1 Novosphingobium sp. | reverse complement strand
TGGTTCACCAGCTTGTCGGCGGGATCAAGGCTGCGATGGGCTACACCGGCAGCCGCACGCTGGATGAATTGCGCGATAACGCGCGCTTCGTGCGGATCACCAATGCGGGCCTGCGCGAAAGCCATGTTCACGATGTGGCGATCACGCGTGAGGCGCCGAACTATCCCTCGCGCTGAGTCCAGTCCATGACCCCCGCCGCGCGGGTGCAATCGGCCATCGACGTGCTCGATGCCGTGATCGCCGCTGCCCGCCGCGAAGGCGCATCGGCAGAGCGCATCGCTGCCGAATGGCTGAGGGCGCGCCGCTTCATCGGCTCGAAGGACCGCCGTGCGATCCGCGATCTGGCGTGGAGCGCGATCCGCCTCTGCGGCGAAGTGCCCGAAACCGGCCGCGCGGCCATGCTGGCGCTCGCAGCGCGCGATCCGGCGCTCGCCGGGCTGTTCGATGGCTCGAACTATGGCCCCGCTCCGATCCGCGATCACGAGCCGGTGGCGGCGGCAGGCCTTGCGCCGGCGTGGCTGGAAGAGCTTCTGCTGGCATCGGGCATCACGCGCGAGCAGGGCGCTGCCTTGCTGGGCCGCGCGCCGCTGGATTTGCGGGCCAATCGCCTCAAGACGACGCGCGCGGCGCTGATGGCAGCGCTGCCGGTTGCGGCGGAGCTGACGCAGGCGCCGGACGCGCTGCGCCTGCCGGGCGGAACTCCGGTCGAGAGCTGGCCTGCCTTCGCCGAAGGGCTGTTCGAAGTGCAGGATACCGGCAGCCAGATGACTTGCAGCGCGCTTGCGGTACAGCCCGGCGAGGCCGTGGTCGATTTGTGCGCGGGGGCTGGCGGCAAGACTCTGGCCCTTGCTGCTGCGATGGACCAGCAGGGCAGCCTTCTGGCCTGCGATATTGACCGCGCGCGCCTTTCGCGCCTTGCTCCGCGCGCTGCGCGGGCGGGGGCCGCGGTGGAAACGCGCCTGCTCGATCCGGGCCGCGAATTGGCCGCGCTGGCCGATTGGCAGGGCAGGGCCGATGCCGTCATGGTCGATGCGCCCTGTTCGGGCACGGGCACCTGGCGGCGCGGGCCCGAAGCGCGCTGGCGGCTGACCCCGCAGGGCCTTGCCCGCTATACCCGAATGCAAGCCGATGTGCTGCGCATCGGTGCGGCGCTGGTGCGCTCCGGCGGGCGGCTGACGTATGTGGTGTGCTCGCTGCTCGATGCCGAGGGACCGGATGTGGTTGCCGCATTTCTGGCCGCAAATCCGGATTGGCAGGCTGCTGAGCAGAGTGCGGCCGAGCAGTTTGGCGGCGCCGGACGCCCTCGCGGCGCGGGGATGCGCCTTACCCCGTGGGACGACTCGACGGACGGGTTTTTCTTCGCAACACTTCACCGGCTATGTTAGGCAGCAAGATCATGGACGCCGGGGAACCACGCGCGCCGCATGGCCGGCTCTGGGAGTTGTTGATGCGTTACACGCCTGCCGCGATTGCCTTGTCTTTGCTTGTTGCCGTCACGGGAAGCGCCGGAAGCGCCGGTGTTTCCGTGCCGCTTGATCCCCGCGCCGGGGCGCTTGTCGAAACTGGCCGCAGTCTTTTGGCGCAGGGTAACATCGACGGCGCGACGGACAACTTCGAGGCCGCACTTGCGGTCGATCCCGGCAATCCGGCCACTTATCTCGCGCTGGGTGATGCCGCGCGGGCCGCCGGGATGCAGGGCAAGGCGATTCACTACTACCGTGATGCGCTGGAGCGTGATCCCAACAACCTCGCAGCGCTGGCGGGTGAGGGCGGCGCGATGGCAGAAAAGGGCGCGCTCGAGAAGGCGAAGGGCAATCTTGCGCGGCTCGAAGGCATTTGCGGGGGCACCTGCCCCGAGGCGCAAGGCCTCGCCGCCATCATCGCCAAAGGCCCCGTCGCCCGCATGGTTTCCGCCGATGCGGTGAAGCCTGCGCCCGAGGTCGAGGACAACAACTGATCTGCGGTCAGATCAGCTCACGGAATTCCTCGACCACCTGGCGGTAAACCCGCTTCTTGAACGGCACGATCAGGTCGGGAAGCAAATCCGCCTCGACCCATTGCCACGCTGCGAATTCGGGGTGCTTGTGCGCGTCGAGCTTGATCTGCTCGTCTGCGCCGTTGAAACGCATCAGCAGCCAGCGCTGCCGCTGCCCGCGATAGCGCCCGCCCCAGAGCTTGCCGATGAGGTGGTCCGGCAGATCGTAGAGGTATTCCTCGCGGCTTTCGGCAAGGATGGTGACGAGGTCTGCGGTCACGCCGGTTTCCTCTTCCAGCTCGCGCAGCGCGGCGGGATGGAGCTCTTCGCCCTCGTCGATCCCGCCTTGCGGCATCTGCCAGGCATCCCCTTCCGTCTTGTCCTCCACCCGGCGGTCAAGCCGCTGGCCGACGAATACGCGTCCCTCCGCGTTGACGAGCATGACGCCGACGCAGGGGCGATAGGGAAGCCCGGCAGGGTCCATGCTCATCAGGCGCGGCTCAGCAGCAGGCGCATAGCGGCGAAGATGCGGCTCATGTCGCCCTGCGCGCTGGGGAAGGCCTTGCGCAGCTGGGCGAAGGCGTGAGTCGTGCCCTTCATTTCAAGGAACACCACTTCGGCCCCGGCGCGGATCAGCTCCGCGCCATAGACCCGGCCGCTGTCCCGGATCGGATCGAGGCTGGCCGTAACCAGCACGGTCGGCGGGGTGTCGGCGTGATTGCCATAGATCGGATAGGCGCGCGGATGGCCGGGTTCGGCCGCATAGGCCGCCGAAAACCAAGCCATCGTATCGGCCGTCAGCACGAAGCCATCGGCAAACTGCTGGAACGAGGCGTGGTCGGGCTTGTCGTCGCTTAGCGGGTAGATCGGCACCTGCAGGACGATGGGCACGGCAGCGGGGTTGGCCGCCAGCGCCTGCGTGACCACGATCGTCAGGTTGCCGCCTGCCGAATCGCCCATCGGAATGAGGCCGGTGATCTGACGGCCCAGCGCTTCGGGGCTGGTCGCGACCCAGCGCGTGGCGGCCTCGCAGTCATCCGGCGCAGCGGGGAAGGGGTGTTCCGGGGCGAGCCGGTAATGCACCGCGATCACCGGCAGATCGAGTTCGGCAGCGATTTCGGTGCAGAGCGAATGGTGGCTATCAAGATCGCCGATCACAAAGCCGCCGCCGTGGAAGAACATGACCGCAGGACCCGGCTCGCGGCTTTCGCGCGCGTCATAGAACCGCAGCGGAATGTCGCCTGCGGGGCCGGGGCAGGTCAGGTCCTTGATGACTGCAAGCTCGCGCGGTTCGGCCTCTGCCAGCACGCCCATCTGCACATAGCTTGCCCGCGCGCCCTCTGGCCCCATCTCGGCCATCGTCGGCCCGGGCACGGATGCCATGAAATCGAGGAAGGCCCTGACATCGGGGCGGACATAGGGGGCGTTTGCAGTGTCTGACATCGGTTTCCTCTTCCTTATGGCGGTCTTGCCGTGCCGATTCGCCGCAGCCGCCAACTGACAGGACTGTTGTTTGCGGGGCTTGACGGGCAGGGGCAATCGGAATCAAGAACGAGTGCAAGATTTGCGGTGCATCAGTTTTTCTTCTTTGCGAACCGCTAGATGAGAGAATACCCGGCCTAAACCGAAGCAAGGCGGGCAAGAGGACGCAGGGGTAGATATGGCCCCGCGCGGATGGCAGAGGATCATATGGCGACAGTTCTTGAAAGCGAACCCGAAGGCCGCAGCGGCGGGAGCGATCACGCCCCCGTGCCCGAAGCCGTGGTGGTGCGTTTTGCGGGCGATTCGGGCGATGGCATGCAGCTTACCGGCGGCCAGTTCACGCTTTCGACCGCGCTGGCAGGCAACGATCTTGCCACGTTCCCCGATTTCCCTGCCGAGATCCGCGCGCCGCAGGGCACGCTGTTTGGCGTCTCCGCGTTCCAGATCAACTTTGGCTCGACCGAGATTGATACCGCTGGCGACGCGCCCGACGTGCTCGTGGCGATGAACCCGGCGGCGCTGAAAACCAACGTTGGCGCGCTCAAAACGGGCGGCCTGATCATTGCCGACACCGGCGAGTTCAACAAGCGCAACCTCGAAAAGGCGAAGTATGACGTCAGCCCGCTGGAGGATGGCAGCCTTGAAAAGTGGCAGGTGCTGGCGTTCGATATCTCGGCGCTGACACTGGAAGCAGTGAAGCCCTTCGGCCTTGGCAACAAGGAGGCGCTGCGCTGCAAGAACATGTGGACGCTCGGCCTTGCGCTGTGGATGTTCGACCGTGACCGGCAGCCGCTGATCGATTGGCTCAAGGGCAAGTTCGCCAAGGCCCCGGTGCTGGCGGATGCCAACATCGCCGCGCTCAATGCCGGCCACGCCTATGGCGAGACGGCGGAGCTTTCCGGCCCTCTGAAGCAATACCACCTCGCGCCAGCAGCCAGCGAGCCGGGGCTTTACCGAACGGTGACCGGCGCGGAAGCCATCAGCTACGGCCTGGTGGCGGGTGCGCAGCTTGCGGGCCTCGACCTATTCTTCGGCGGCTATCCGATCACGCCTGCTTCGGCGATCCTGCACAACCTTGCGCGGCTCAAGGAATTCGGCGTCACCACGTTTCAGGCCGAGGACGAGATCGCGGCCATCGCCGCCGCCATCGGCGCGTCTTATGGCGGGCAGCTGGGCGTGACGTCGTCGTCCGGACCGGGCATTGCGCTCAAGGGCGAAGCGATGGGCCTTGCGATCATGACCGAGCTACCGCTCGTCATCGTCAACTCGCAGCGCGGCGGCCCTTCGACCGGCCTTCCGACCAAGACCGAGCAGTCGGACCTCTATCAGGCGGTCTATGGCCGCAACGGCGATGCGCCGATGCCGGTGATCGCCGCGCGCAGCCCGTCCGATGCGTTCGAATGCGCGATCGAGGCATGCCGCCTTGCCGTGCAATACATGACCCCGGTCATGCTGCTGACAGACGGCTATATCGCTAACGCCGCCGAACCGTGGAAGGTGCCCGATCCTACCGGATTTGAGCCGTTCCCGGTCACGTTCCTTGAGGAACCCAACGGTCCCGACGGCAAGGTTCTGCCCTATGCGCGCGATCAAAAGGGCGCTCGGCCCTGGATTAAGCCCGGCACCCCCGGCCTGATGCACCGCATCGGCGGGATCGAGAAGAACCCCGGCACCGGCAATATCGACTATGCACCTGCCAGCCATCAGGCGATGACCAACGCGCGCAAGGACAAGATCGACGGCATCGCCGCTGGCGTCCCCGCGCAGGAAGTGACCTTGGGCGAAGCGAGCGGCAAGCTCGCGCTGGTGGGCTGGGGTTCGACCTACGGCCCGATCCATCAGGCCGTGCGCCGCGCGCGCCGCAAGGGGCTTGATGTCAGCCACATCCACGTGCGCCACGTGTGGCCGCTACCCGAAAACCTTGGCGAACTGCTCAAGAGCTACGATCAGGTGCTGGTGCCCGAAATGAACACAGGCCAGTTCAAGACCGTGCTGCGCGATCAGTATCTGGTTGATGCCAAGCCCTTGAACAAGACGAGCGGCCAGCCGTTCACCATTGCCGAAATCGAAGCGGCGATTGCCGCAGCGCTGGCCTGAGGGAAGCGACATCATGAACGACATGACCCCCATCAAGACCACGCTCAAGGATTGGGAAACCGATCAGGAAGTGCGCTGGTGCCCGGGCTGCGGCGACTACGCGATCCTCAAGGCGGTGCAGCGCACGCTGCCGGAAATCGGCGCGGATCCGGCCAAGACCGTGTTCGTCTCGGGCATCGGCTGCTCGAGCCGGTTCCCCTATTACGTGGAAAGCTACGGCTTCCACACGATCCACGGACGCGCGCCTGCGTTCGCCACGGGCCTCAAGCTTGCCAATCCCGAGCTCGATGTCTGGCTCGTCACGGGCGACGGCGACGGCATGTCGATCGGCGGCAACCACACGATGCACGTGCTGCGCCGCAATCTGAACACGCAGATCCTGCTGTTCAACAACGAGATCTACGGGCTGACCAAGGGCCAGTACTCGCCCACGAGCCGCCCGGGCACTGTCTCGCCCACCACGCCGCTTGGCTCGGTGGATCGCCCCGCGTCCCCATGCGCCTTTGCGCTGGGTGCGGGCGGGCGCTTTATCGCGCGGGCCTATGACGTCAGCAAGGAACTCTCCTCGGTGCTCAAGGCGGCGCATGCGCATCAGGGTGCGGCGTTCGTGGAGATTTTCCAGAACTGCATCGTCTACAACAAGGACGTCTTCGCCGATTTTACTGAGAAAGCGGGCGCCGCCACGGGCCAGCTCTGGCTGAAGCACGGTGAGCCGATGCTGTTCAACAAGGGCACTCAAGGCATCGCGCTCGATACCGAGACGCTCAGCCTCAAAGTCGTCGATGTGGTGGACGGCGTTTGGCAGGCGGCGGGCGTGCGCGTCCATGATGTGAAGAACCGCGCGATGGCACACCTGCTGGTCGAGATGCCTTTCGGCCCGTTCCCGATGGCGCTGGGCGTCATCTACGACGATCCGCGCCCGACGTTCGAGGCTGCCGTCATCGAGGAACGCACGCGCGCTGCGAAGGGCAAGACCGCAAACCTCGCCGCGCTGCTGAGCAAGGGCCAGACCTGGACGGTGGAGTAACCCGCGCCCTCCGGGGCAGTGGGCGGGGCCAGCGGGCTGTGCGATAGGCCTTCGTCATGACCACACCCTCTATCGTCTGGCTGCGCCGCGATCTGCGCCTTGCCGATCAGGCTGCCTTTGTTGCTGCCGCCGCTGCCGGGCCGGTCATCCCGGTCTATGTGCTGGATGACGAAACCCCGCGTCATCGCCGGATGGGCGCGGCGTCGCGCTGGTGGCTGCATCATAGCCTTGCCAGCCTCGATGCCGATCTGCGCAAGCTTGGTTCCCGCCTGATCCTGCGGCGCGGGCGGTGCGAGGCGGTGCTGGCGGAGCTGGTCCGCGAGACGGGTGCGGCAACCGTCCACTGCCTGCGCCATTATGAACCGTGGTGGCGCAATGCCGAGCGCGCGGTGGGCGAGATCGCGGCGCTTGAACGCCATCATGGCAATTACCTCGCACCGCCAGGATCGGTGACGACGGGCAGCGGCAGCCCCTACAAGATCTACACCCCGTTCTGGCGCGCGCTCGAAGCGCGAATGCCGCCTGCGCCGCCGCTTCCAGCGCCGGAAATCCTGCCCGCGCCAAGCGTATGGCCCGCCTCCGACAGCCTTGATGATTGGAACCTGCTCCCCGCCAAGCCTGACTGGGCTGGCGGCATGAGGGGGGAATGGACGCCGGGTGAGGCAGGCGCAGCCCAGCGCCTCGATGCCTTCCTGCCTCGCGCGCATGCCTATGGAGAACGCCGCAACCTGCCGTCCATGCCCGGCACTTCGCGGCTTTCCCCGCACCTGCATTTCGGCGAGATTTCGCCGGCTACGATCTGGCACGCGGCTGCTGAACGGGGCGGCTCTGTCGGCACGTTTCTGGGCGAGCTGGGCTGGCGCGATTATGCGCAGAACGTGATCCTGCAGATGCCCGATTATGCCGGAAAGCCTGCGCGCGAAGCCTTTGATACCTTTGTTTGGCGCGACGATCCGGAAGGCCTCAAGGCATGGCAGCAGGGCCGCACGGGTTACCCCATCGTCGATGCCGGGATGCGCGAACTCTGGGCGACAGGCTGGATGCACAACCGCGTGCGGATGATCGCGGCCAGCTTCCTCATCAAGCACCTGCTGATCGACTGGCGGCAGGGCGAACAGTGGTTTTGGGATACGCTCGTCGATGCCGATTACGGCTCCAACGCCGTGAACTGGCAGTGGAGCGCAGGCACCGGCGTCGACAGCAACATGTTCGTGCGGATCATGGCCCCGCTCACCCAGTCACCGAAGTTCGATGCGGCGGCCTATATTCGCCAGTGGGTGCCTGAGCTGGCGCATCTGGACGATGACCGCATCCATGATCCCGATGTGCGCCCGCGGGCCTACCCGCCGCGCATGGTTGGCCATCCCGAAGCCCGCGCCAGAGCGCTGGCTGCTTACGCGCAATGGAACGAGGAGCGCGGTTGAGGGGGCGATTGCAGCCTCAAGCCACCTTGAGGTTGATTGAAAAACTTAAGGAAATATTTACCGTCCTGCCTCACGCCACGGGTCGATAGACTCCGTCGCCGCGATAGCGTTGCAGGATGTTGTCGTGGATGATCGGGCTGAGCAGGCTGGCAAAGGCGCAGCCGACCTGCCCGCGCTGCCACCACACCACTTCGCTTTGCAGCGATTCCAGCCCCGGCAAGGTCAGCCAGCAGATTGTGCCGACATGCATCCGGTTGAGCGCCGTGGCCGAGAACCCGCCCAGCGAAAGATCGTGGACCACGGTGTGAAAGCTTTTCGCGCCCGAAGCCCGCAGGCTGGCGGGAATATTGACCTTGCTGCGCGGCGCGCAGCGGTCTTCCTGTGTGGCTAGATAATAGGCTTCGTTGGCGTAAGGATCCCAATCCCGGTGCATGGCAATTGTCCTGAGCGCTGCGGCCTTCCCCGCTCGGGAGGGCCTGCGCCAGACTATCGCCAGCGGGTCTTAACCGTTCGTCAGGACTTGTGGTTCGCGGGGCTGGTTAACCGCAAAGCGCGCAGGGCTGGCAAATTGTTCACCAAGCAGTGCGGTGATGTAATCGCCAACCACTTCGGGAAGCTTAACGCTCGCCGGATCTTCGCCGGGATAGGCCTTGGCGCGCATCGCGGTGCGCGTGGCACCGGGATCGAGGATGGCGACGCGGATCGCCGAAAGGCTGCGCACTTCCTGCGCATAGGCCTCAAGCAGGTTCTCGAACGCCGCCTTGGTTGCGCCATAAGCGCCCCAGTAGGCGCGCGGAGCCGAGCCGACGCTGGAGGTAACGCCAATCACGCGTGCGTCCTTGCTCTTCTTGAGCATCGGATCAAAGCCTGCGATCAGTGATTGCGTCGCCAGCACGTTGAGCGTCATGGCCCGCGTCAGGTCTTTCTGGTCGATCTGCCAGACGGGCGTGAGGGTGGGCAGAACAGCCGCGTTGATGACAAGGATGTCGAGTGCGTCCCAGCGGCGAGCGATGGCTGCGGCGAGCTTGGCGATGCCATCAGGCTCGGCCAGATCGACCGGTGCGATAGTGGCCTTGCCGCCCGTATCATAGATGGCCTGTTCGGTCGCTTCGAGGTCTTTGCCCGCACGCGCGGTGAGGATGACATGCGCGCCCGCCGCTGCCAGCGCCTTCGCCGTCGCAGCGCCAATGCCGCGGCTTGCGCCGGTGACGAGGGCGAGTTGCCCGTCCAGAGGTCCTGTGTTGCTCATGCGACTTTCCCGACCGGAAGGGGGAGCTGATCCGCGCCATCGCGGCCCACCAGGTCCGTCAGCCGGGTGGGATACTCGCCCGTGAAGCAGGCATCGCAATATTGCGGGCAGGCCTTGTTGCGCTCAGCCTCGCCCACTGCGCGGTAGAGCCCGTCGATCGAGATGAAAGCAAGGCTGTCGGCGTGGATGAACTTGGCCATGGCCTCCACGTCCATCGTCGCGGCGAGCAGCTTGGAGCGTTCGGGCGTATCGACGCCGTAGAAGCAGGAATGCTCCGTCGGCGGGCTTGCCACGCGGAAGTGGACTTCGCTCGCGCCGGCATCGCGCATCATCTGCACAATCTTCATCGAGGTGGTGCCGCGCACGATCGAATCGTCGATCAGCACGATCCGCTTGCCCGAAACCAGCGCGCGGTTGGCGTTGTGCTTGCGCTTCACATCGGCATGGCGCGCGCCGTCCGAAGGCTGGATGAACGTGCGGCCGACATAGTGCGAACGGATAATGCCCAGCTCAAACGGTATGCCCGAGGCCTGCGCATAGCCGAGCGCGGCAGGCACGCCGCTATCGGGCACAGGGATCACCAGATCGGCTTCCACTTGGCCTTCCCGCGCCAGTTCGGCGCCGATGGCCTTTCGCACTTCATAGACCGAGCGGCCGCCCATGATGGAGTCCGGACGGCTGAAATAGACGTGTTCGAAAATGCAGGGGCGGGGGCTGGGGCGGCCGAAGGGGCGGTGGCAGCGGATCTCGCCGTCATGGCCGACCTGAATCATCTCGCCCGGCTCCACCTCGCGCACGAAGTCTGCGCCGATCACGTCGAGCGCCACGGTCTCGCTGGCGAAGACCACGGCGTCGCCCAGCTTGCCCATCACCAGCGGACGGATGCCCAGCGGATCGCGGCAGGCGATCATGCCCTCGTTGGTCAGGCAGATCAGCGAATAGGCGCCTTCCACCAGTCGCAACGCATCGATGAAGCGGTCGAGCAAAGTGGGGTAGCGGCTCGTCGCGACGAGGTGGATGATCACTTCGGTATCGGAGGTCGACTGGAAGATCGCCCCCTTGGCGACGAGGTCGCGCTTCAATGTCATCGCATTGGAGATATTGCCGTTGTGCGCGATGGCAAAACCGCCCGTGGCGAGATCGGCGAACAGCGGCTGCACATTGCGGAGGCCCGAGCCGCCAGTGGTAGAATAGCGCACATGGCCCGCTGCCATCATGCCGGGCAGTTCGGCAATCGCTTCGCTGCTCGAAAAGATGCTGGCGACATGGCCGATGCCGCGCCGAGAATAGAATTCCTGGCCATCGAAGCTGGTGATGCCTACTGCTTCCTGGCCCCGGTGCTGCAGCGCGTGCAGCCCGAGCGCGGAAATGGCGGCGGCATCGCGCGCGCCCAGCACGCCGAAAATGCCGCATTCCTCGCGCAGCTTGTCCCCGTTCTCGTCGAAAAACGGATGAGCTGCGCCGCAAAGGGGATCAGGGATGTTCATGGATGTTCCGGAACTTGCGCTGCGGCGCCTGTACCGACGCCTTCATCGCGCCATGTGGCGGGCTTTGGGCCTTAACGCAAGGGCTTGCAATCCGCAGTTTCGCCCGGTGCGCACGGTTGCCACTCGCGCTGCTTGTGCCTAGATGGCCGCACATATGCTTATGCGAGCCCGCCCTTGATCCTCTCCCCCTTCGAATGGACCATTGCCCGACGCTATATGCTGCCGGGCCGGGGTGAGGCGTTCATCGCCATGGTGGCGGGCATCAGCCTTGTCGCCGTCATGCTCGGCGTGGCCGCGCTGGTCATCGTGATGAGCGTGATGAACGGCTTCCGGGCCGAACTGCTCGACAAGATCGTCGGGCTCAATGGCCATGCGATCATCCAGGCCTATGGCGGCCGCCTCGATGATTGGCAGGATATCCTGAAGCGCGTGGAAGCCACCCCTGGCGTCACGCGCGCCACGCCGCTGATCGAGCAGCCGCTGCTCGCCACGTTCAACGGGCGGGTCGAGGCGATCCTCGTGCGCGGCAATACCAATGCCGATCTAAAGCGCCTTTCGGCCAAGCGTCTTGCCGGCAATTTCGGCTTGCTGCGGGCAGGATCGACCAACGTGGCCATTGGCTCGCGTCTTGCCGAAAGCCTTGGCGCGCAGCTGGGCGATACGATCACGATCATCAATCCGCAGGGCCGCGCCACCCCGTTTGGCACCGTGCCGCGCCAGATCGGCTACCGCGTGGCCGCGATCTTCGAGATCGGCGTCTATGATTACGATCAGGCTTATGTCGTCATGCCCATCGCGGACGCGCAGACGCTGCTGCTGACGGGCGATACCATCGGCATGATCGAGGTGACGACCACCAATGCCGATACCGCTGCCGAAACGCTCGCGCCGATCAAGCAGGCGCTGGTGGGCCGCGCGCAAGTGACCGACTGGAAGACGATCAACGCCAGCCTGTTCGAGGCGCTGGCGGTGGAGCGCGTGGCGATGTTCGTCGTGCTTTCGATCATCGTGCTGGTGGCGGTGTTCAATATCCTCTCGTCGCTGATCATGCTGGTGCGCGCCAAGACGCGCGACATCGCGATCCTGCGCACGATGGGGGCCACGCGCAAAAGCCTGCTCAAGGTCTTCGTCACCATCGGCTTCGTGATCGGCGCGCTGGGCACGGCGGTCGGTCTCGTGCTGGGCCTCGTGTTCCTCTATTTCCGCCAGCAGATCATCCACGGGGTCGAATTCCTTGCTGGCCGTCCGCTGTGGGATCCTTCGATCCGGTTCCTCACCGAACTGCCGAGCCGCAGCGATCCGGTCGAAATCGCCGTCATTTGCGTGATGGCGCTTGTCTTCAGTTTCCTCGCCACGCTCTATCCCGCGCTGACGGCGGCGAGCACCGATCCCGTGCAGGTGCTGCGCTATGAGTGAGCCGCCAGAAGTGCCTTTTGTCCGCCTTGCCGATCTCAGGCGCAGTTTCAGCCAGGGCGGGGAGACCATCGAAGTCCTGCGCGGCATCGACCTTGCCATCCGGCCCGGCGAGATCGTGGCGCTGCTGGGCCCTTCGGGTTCGGGCAAATCGACCATGCTGCAGGCAGTCGGCCTGCTGGAGGGCGGCTTCACTGGCAAGATCGAGATCGCAGGGGTGGAGGCCAGCGCACTGTCGTCGGATGCGCGCACCGCGCTGCGCCGCGATCACCTCGGCTTCGTCTACCAGTTCCACCACCTGCTGCCCGATTTCAACGCGACCGAGAACGTGGTCCTGCCGCAACTGATCGCAGGCAAGGGCGCGGGCGAGGCGAAGGCGCGCGCCGAGGAATTGCTCACCGCACTGGGCCTTGGCCACCGCCTGACGCACCGGCCCAGCCAGCTTTCGGGCGGCGAGCAGCAGCGCGTTGCCGTTGCGCGCGCACTGGCCAACCGCCCCGGCCTCGTGCTGGCGGACGAGCCCACCGGCAATCTGGATGAGGCGACGGCGGACAAGGTGCTGGAGCAATTCCTCAAGCTGGTGCGCGGGGAAGGCAGCTCCGCCCTCGTCGCCACGCACAACGAACGCCTTGCGCTGCGCATGGACCGCGTGGTGCGCCTGCATGAAGGCCTGCTGGCCTAATTGCCCCTCCGTCAGCCCTGCGGGCTGCCACCTCCCCATTTGTGCTTCGCAAAAATGGAGAGGACTTCCTTGGTCCTCCCTGTTTTGGCGCAGCCCAAACGGGGAGGGGGACCGCCGCGAAGCGGTGGTGG
>JBIPOH010000067.1:0-12971 GCA_044379435.1 Novosphingobium sp. | reverse complement strand
CGCCAATGTCGGCAATCCCGCCTATGCCGCTTCCAAGGCTGGCGCGGTCAGCCTCACGCGCACGCTGGGCAATGCCTGGGCAGGGGAGGGCATCCGCGTGAACGGCATCGCCCCCGGTCTCGTCGATACCAAGCTCACCAAAGTCACCACCCAGAACCCCCAGCGCCTTGCCGGATCGCTGGCCCGCATCCCGCAGGGCCGCCTCGGCACGCCCGAAGACATGGCCGGCGCGGTGCTGTTTCTCGCCTCCCCGCTTGCCGCCTATGTGACGGGGCAGACCTTGATCGTCGATGGAGGGCTCACGCTGTGAAGGCCCTGCGCTACTACGGCGCGCGTGACGTGCGCTATGAAAGCATGGACGATCCCGCGCCCCAGTCCGCCGGTGATGCGATCGTGCGCGTCACCGCCTGCTCGATCTGCGGCTCCGATCTCCACATCTACCACGGCCATGGCTTCTCCAAGGATACCGGCTTTTGCGTCGGCCACGAGGCCGTGGGCGAGATCGTCGAGGTGGGCCGGGGCGTGCAGCGCCACAAGGTCGGCGATCTCGTCATGATCCCCGCGGCGGTGGGCTGCGGCCGCTGCCGCTCCTGCCTCGCGGGCGTGGTCAATACCTGCGAGTTCGGCATGGGCGCTTGCTACGGTCTCTCCGCCGCGCTGCAAGGTTCGCAAGCCGAGGCCGTGCGCGTGCCCGCCGCTGACATGAACGCCGTCGCCATCCCCGAAGGCGTGAGCGAGGAACAGGCGCTGATGATGACTGACGCTCTGGCGACAGCTTGGTACGGGGTGCGCAACGCAGACGTCGTCCCCGGCGCTTCGGTCGCGGTGATCGGCCTCGGCCCCATCGGCCTCATGGCGGTCGATAGCGCGATGGTGATGGGCGCGCATGTCGTCTACGCCATCGATCCGATCCCCGAACGCCGCGCCATCGCCGAGGCAGCCGGAGCCATCGCGCTCCACCCGGACGGGGCGCTCGAACGCATCAAAGCAGATGGCAAGGGCAGGAAGCTCGATTGTGTCGTCGAAGTGGTCGGCAGCGACGCGACGGTTGATTTTGCCCTGCGCCTTGTGCGCCCGCGCGGCACTGTCTCGGTCATCGGCGTCCAGCAATCGCGCCGCTTCGCCTTTCCGCTGGAACGCGCTTTCGCCGCCGGCCTCACCTTCCGCACCGGCACCTGCTCGGTGCCCGAGGAACTGCCTGCGCTGTTTCCGCTCGTCCGTTCGGGGCGGTTGCAGCCCGAACGTTATGTCAGCCACCGGATGCCGCTGAGCGCAGGCGCGGAAGCCTACCGCCTGTTCGAGGCAAGGGAGGCGGGCGCGCTGAAGATGGTGCTGACGCTGGACTAGGGCGCGGCGCCCCCTCACGTCCTGCGGCCCGTCAGTCCAGCGCTCCCGCCAGAGTGTCCCGGCTGATCTGGCTCACTCGCGTCACTCCGGTCAGCGCCATTGCCACGCGCATTTCCGCCGCGATGAGGCCGAGCATTTTCGCCACGCCAGCCTCGCCGCCTGCCGCCAGGGCAAAGGCCCAGGCCCGCCCCAGCAATACGCCTTGCGCGCCCAGCGCCAGCATCCGCACCACATCGAGGCCAGAACGCACGCCGCCATCGGCCAGCACCGTCACCCGGTCCCCCACCGCATCGGCAATCGGCGGCAGCGCCCGCGCGGTGGAAAGCACCCCGTCCAGTTGTCGTCCGCCGTGGTTGGAAACCACGATCCCGTCCGCCCCCACATCGGCGGCCTGCCGCGCGTCTTCGGGATCGAGAATGCCCTTGAGGATCAGCGGGCCAGACCACTCACTGCGGATGAAATCGAGGTCGCGCCAGTTGATGCCGGGGTCGAAATTCGCGCGCATCCACGCGAAGAAATCCTCAAGGCCGGTCCGCCCCTTGAGCACGGGCGCGATATTGCCGAGGTGGTGTGGACGGCCCATGAGGCCCACATCCCACGCCCACGCAGGCCGCATCGCCACCTGCGCAAACCGCCGCAGCGCCCCCATTGGTCCCGCCGCCCCCGCAAGGCCGGAACGCACATCGCGGTAGCGGCTGCCCGGCACCGGCATGTCCACCGTGAACATCAGCGCACTGCATTCAGCCTCGCGCGCCTCGGCCAGGAGCTCGCGCATATGGCCCCGGTCGCGGATCATGTAGAGCTGGAACCAGAAGGGTTTGCTGGCTGCTTTGCGCACTTCACGCAAAGGACAGACCGATACCGTCGAGAGCGTGAACGGCACCCCCGCCGCCTCCGCCGCGCGCACGGCTTGGCCTTCGCCCCGCCGCGCGTTCATCCCCGCAAGACCGATAGGGGCGAGCGCCACCGGCATCGCCATGTCCTGGCCAAACAGCTTCGCTGAAAGGTCGATATCCGCCACATCGGCCAGCACGCGCTGGCGCAGCGCAATGCCTGCCAGATCGGCAACGTTGCGCCGCAGCGTTTCCTCCGCATAGGAACCGCCATCCAGATATTCGAACAGGAAGTGCGGCAAGCGGCGGCGCGCGGCCTCGCGGAAATCCCCGATGTTGGCGATGATCATGGCATCAGCTGCTGAGCCTTCGCCCCTCCGCGAGAATGGTGCCGGCTACAGGATTCGAACCCGTGGCCCCCTGATTACAAATCAGGTGCTCTACCAACTGAGCTAAGCCGGCGCTCGTTGCGTCCTTAGCGTCAGGTGGCCCCGAAGGTCCAGCCCTCGGTTCGGGCAATCGTTTCGGTGAGGCCTGCCGGCGCCCACAAGGCGGGATCGTGTGCCACCTTGCGGAGCCATGAAGCGGTGATCAAGGCGTCCGTGCTGTGGTCGTCATACTTTTCGAGCGCGCGGTGCGGGTCTGAATCCAGCGCGCTCAGCACGGCATCCAGCGTCGCGGCGTCCCGCACTTTGCTCAGGCCCTTGCGGATACCTCCGGCGCGCGCGGCGATCGAGGTGTAGATTTCCACGATCACCGGGCCCGCGGCGGGCAGGGGGTCGATCGGCCAGACCGGGATCGCGCCTGCAAGCCTGTGCAGCAGGCGCATGCCTGTCAGGCTCGATTTGCCCACTTGCGCCGCGCCCACCAGATTGAGGCAGCTGACCGGATTGACCCCGGCCAGCCGCTGGCGGTGCTCCACCACGCGCAACCTGCCGCCGCCCCCAGCGCCTGCAACACTGCCGAAGGCGCTGCCGGTCTGGTCGTGGTTGCGGAAATGGTCGCGCAGCCCCTCGCGCACCGGAAAGGTGGAGGCCGAGAGGTGCGGCTCTTGCGCGCAAAGGCGGTCCACCATCGCCCACAGCGCGCGGGCTTCCTCCGGGGCTTCGTCGTGCCCCGGAAAATAGGCGCCTGCATCGACAAACGGTAGGGCAGGGGAGAGATCCAGCCCCACCAGCATCCGCGTGCCCTTTGCCGCATGGCGCTGCAACCAGTCGAGCAGCCCGGCGCGCGTCCAGCCGCCTTCGGGCCGCAGCAGCAAGGGCGCGCGCCGCCCCGGTTCGCACCAGGCCATCGCCAGCCCCTTGGGCCGCGCCACCGCCTGTCCGGACCAGTCGATGCACACGAATGCTTCGAATTGTGGCGCACCGAATGCGGTCACCTCATTCGCCCCGCCGCTCGCGCCGCTTCTTGTCCCACCATTCCAGCCGCTTCACGATTTCGCGCTCAAACCCGCGCTCCACCGGCTTGTAGTAGGTCTGCGGCGGCATCCCCTCGGGCCAGTAGTCTGCGCCGGAAAAGCCATCCTCGGCCTCGTGGTCATAGGCATAGCCTGCGCCATAGCCGATGTCCTTCATCAGCTTGGTCGGGGCATTGAGGATATTGGCGGGCGGGACAAGCGATCCGGTCTCGCGCGCGCTGGCGAAAGCCGCCTTCTGCGCTGCATAGGCCGCGTTCGATTTGGGCGCGGTGGCGAGGTAGAGGCAGGCCTGCACGATGGCGAGCTCCCCTTCCGGCGAGCCAAGGAACTGGTAGGCATCCTTGGCCGCAAGGCACTGCACGAGCGCCTGCGGATCTGCCAGGCCGATATCCTCGCTGGCAAAGCGCACCAGCCGCCGCAGCACATAAAGCGGCTCCTCACCCGCCGTCAGCATCCGCGCCATGTAATAGAGCGCAGCCTGCGGGTCCGATCCGCGCAAGGCTTTGTGGAGCGCGGAAATCAGGTTGTAATGCCCGTCGCGATCCTTGTCGTAGACCGCCACGCGCCGCATCAGGAACTTCGCCAGCTCCTCCGGCCCGAGCGGGGCGGGTAGCGAGACGTCGAACAGCGTTTCGGCCTGCCCCAGCAGGAACCGCCCGTCACCATCGGCCGAGGCAATCAGCGCCTCGCGCGCGGGCGGGGTGAGGGGGAGGCGAAGGCCGGTCAGCTCTTCCGCGCGCGCCAGCAGCGATCCGAGCGCCGCTGCGTCCAGCCGGTGCAGGATCAGCACTTGCGCCCGGCTCAGCAGCGCCGCGTTCAGCGCAAAACTGGGGTTCTCGGTTGTCGCGCCGACCAGCGTGACGGTGCCCTTCTCCACGAAGGGCAGAAACCCGTCCTGCTGCGCGCGGTTGAAGCGGTGGATCTCATCCACGAACAGCAGCGTCTTGCGTCCGATCTGGGCCATCGCTTCTGCTTCGGCGAAAGCTTTCTTGAGGTCGGCCACACCGGAAAACACCGCGCTGATCGCCACATAGCGCAGGCCCACCGCATCGGCGAGCAGCCGCGCGATGGTTGTCTTGCCCGTGCCCGGCGGTCCCCACAGCACGATCGAGGAAAGCTTGCCCGCCGCCACCATGCGGCCAATCGCTCCGTCCGGCCCGGTCAGGTGATCCTGGCCTACGACTTCGCCAAGGTTGGCAGGCCGCAGCCGCTCGGCCAGCGGCGCATCATGGCCGACAGACTCGCGCGGGGTTTCGGCAGGGGCAGGGGCGAAAAGGTCGGACATCGGACTCCGGCGATACCAAGGTGGGCCATTCCCGTCACCTTGGACGTTTCGCGGCTAAGGCAGCGCAACTGGAAAAGCCAAACCCCGGATCAAGCCCGGTGTAGTGAGATTGCGGCACTGAAAGAAAAGGGTTTTCTTCTTTTGCCGCCCCGGACTTGATCCGGGGATGGGCGTCTTGTCGCGCGAGTAGCGCACACATTTCTGCACGCATGCCCTTGCCAAGATCGTCTTAAGATATATCTTAGGAACATCATGAAGCATCAAGGATATGCAATGCGATTCGACAGACACGGCCATGGACACGGCTCCTTGCGCCACATCGGGCTTAAGATGATGGCCAGAGGTTTTGGCGGCGGTTTCGGCGGCGGTTTCGGAAGTTGGGGCGATGACGGAGATGGCGCAGGCTTTCGCGGCCGTGGCCGTCACGGTGGGCGCGGCGGCGGGGGCCGGTTTGGCGGTAGGGGTGGCCGCATGTTTGCCCCCGGGGAGCTGCGCCTGCTCCTCCTGTTCCTGCTCGATGCGCAGGACCGCCACGGTTACGAACTGATCAAGGCTATCGAGGAACTCACCGCAGGCGCCTATGCGCCCAGCCCCGGCGTGGTTTACCCGACGCTCTCCTTGCTGGTCGACGAAGGCCTGATTGCGGAAGTACCGGGTGAGGGCGCCCGCAAGGCTTTCACGATGACCGATGCGGGCCGCGCCGAACTCGCGCCGCGGCGGGAGGAGGCCAAGGCTGTCGTCACCCGCCTCGGCGATTTCGGCAAGGCCCGCGCCGATGCCGAAGGCCGCACCGGCAGCCCGCCGCTGCGCCGCGCCGTCGCCAACCTCATGCTCGTGCTGCGCCACAAGGCTGATGCCGGGATCGACGAGGCCGCCACCCACCAGATTGCCGACATCCTTGACGATGCGGCGCGCAGGATCGAACGGCTGGGAGGCATCCAATGAGCAGCGCCCTCGCCAACGTCGCAACGTCCCACGCCAGCAAATACCTCCAGCAGGTCTGCAAGCACTGGGAGCACAACCTCGCTGTCACCTTCGATGCGCACAAGGGCACCGTCACTTTCCCCCGCGATGCGCGCGGCGCTGCGTGGGCGGGGGACGCCTTCGTCACTT
This sequence comes from Novosphingobium sp., assembly GCA_044379435.1. Classification (GTDB taxonomy): domain Bacteria; phylum Pseudomonadota; class Alphaproteobacteria; order Sphingomonadales; family Sphingomonadaceae; genus Novosphingobium. Next base: position 6,973 of record JBIPOH010000067.1, on the reverse strand, counting down.
TCACCGCGCACCCGGACGCGCTCGAATGCCACATCGCCGCGAGCGAACCTGCGCAACGCGACGGCCTGAAAGGGGCGGTGGAGCGTCACATCGAACGCTTTGCCTTCCGCGAGGCGCTGGCATGGGCCTGGCGCGATCTGGCAGACTGATTGCCAACGCATCCGCTCCGGCGTAGCCTTCGCGCCAAGCCAGAGAGGAACGCCGTGCATGGGCCTGAACGCGCCGCCGCCAGTACCGCGCCACTTCTGGCCCGTCGCCGGGCTCAGCCTCGTGTGGAACCTGTTCGGCTGCTACGATTATCTCATGTCGCAGCTTTCTCCCGCCAGCTACTTTGCCGAAATGGGCATGGGGGAGGCGGACGTGGCCTATATGGCGCAGCTGCCGGTGTGGCTCACAGCGTTCTGGGCACTGGGCGTGTGGGGTTCGCTGGTCGGTTCGCTGCTGCTGCTGGCCCGTTCGCGCCGTGCGGTGCTGGCTTTTGCGCTCTCGCTCGTGGGGCTCGCCGTCAGCCAGCTCACCCAGGCGTTCTGGCTCCATCCGCCGATGGAAGCGCCGCTGGGACTCGTGCTGACAGTGTGGTCTGCATTGGTGTTTTTGCTGATTTATGCGCGCAGCATGGCGGCACAGCGCATTCTGGCCTGAGCGGTCCGCCGCGCACAGCACTCTGCCTGCCGCAGACAGGGCCGCGATGGCACTGCCTTGGTCACACGTGTGTAGCCAGCGGGCGAAATCCATGAGAGCATATCCGTAATAATACGGATATTATCCGAGGGAGAGCGGACCATGCCCGGCAATGTCAGCTTCAGCTTCTTGATTGATCGCGAATCCGGCACCTTCGATATCGGTGCTGATTATTACGTGCCCGGCTATGATGATCCCGAAACGGGCGAGCAGTTCTACGAAACCAACTGGAGCTTTTCCTACACGGATTCTGTCTTTGGCAGCGGTTTCGGCACGTCCGGTCCGGGCTGGGATTCCGGCTCCGGCTCCATGAGCCTCGGCTTTCCCACGGGCGATACGCCGTCCGATGCGCAGCTCGGCTTCACCGCCTCCAACTGGTTCAGCGGCGCTTCCGCCTTCGCGAGCCTGCGTATCCTCAACGCCGGGCTCGCCACCGCCGCAGTCACCCTTACCGCCGCGCCTACCGATGGCGATAGCGTGCTGATTGGCGGCGCGGGCGATGATGCGCTCACCAGCGCAGGTGGCAACGATCTCCTCGATGGCGGGGACGGCGGCGACATACTGGTTGGCGGCGGCGGCAAGGACATCCTGAATGGCGGCGCCGGGGGCGATGCCATGGCCGGTGGTTCCGGCGATGATACCTACCATGTCGATGATGCGGCAGACAGCATCGCCGAGGCCAGTGGCGGGGGCCAGGATCTGGTGTTTTCGGCGGTCGATTTCACGCTTTCGGCCAATCTGGAGGATCTCATCCTCCATGATCCGGCGGCCAGCACCGGCATCGGCAATATGCTTGCCAACACGATCTATGGCAATCGCAGCACCAATCTCCTCGATGGGCGGGATGGCGATGACAGGCTGTTCGGCTATGAGGGCGCGGACCAGCTTATCGGCGGGGCGGGCAAGGACACGCTCGATGGAGGAACCGGCGATGATCGGATGATCGGCGGCGCAGACGATGATCTCTATATCGTCGACTCGCGCGGCGACCGGATCGTCGAACTGGCGGGCGGCGGCACCGATGAGGTCCGCGTCAACGGCCCTGATCGCTATGTCCTTGCCGCCGAACTGGAAACCCTCGTCAATCTTGCCGCGCTCCCGTTGTTTTCGGGCTGGGGCAATGCCTCGGCCAACACGCTTACTGGAGCCAACGGGATCGACCGGCTCCATGGCATGGGCGGTGACGATCTGCTGCAAGGCGGCGATGGTAATGATTACCTTGAAGGCGGCGCCGGTGCCGATGTGCTCGTTGGCGGCGATGGCAGCGATACCGCCAGCTATGCCGGAGCGGCGGAAGGGGTGACCGTCAGTCTCGGCGGTGGCTCCCATACGGGTGATGCTGCGGGTGATACATTTTCCGGCATCGAACATCTCGTCGGCAGCGCCCACGCCGACAGGCTCACTGGCAATGCCGCCGATAACCGCATCATCGGCGGGGCAGGGGGCGATACGCTCGTTGGCGGCGGTGGCCGCGATTGGCTGACCGGCGGCGTGGGTGCAGACATGCTGGTCGGCGATGGCAACGATGGGGTGAGCTATACGGGCTCCGGGGCTGCGGTCACTGTCAATCTCGTGCGGCAGACCGCTGCCGGCGGTGATGCCACCGGCGATGTGCTCTCGGGTATTTCCCGCGCCGAAGGCAGCGCGCTTGGCGATCGGATCACGGGCAATTCTGCCGCCAATGTCCTGTTTGGCGGCGGCGGCGCCGATGTGATCAACGCGGGTAGCGGCGATGATGTGGTGCGCGGCGGCGCTGGGGCAGACCGGCTCGAAGGCGGCAACGGGATCGATACGGTCGATTACACAGGCTCCACCGCCGGGGTTACCGTCAGTCTGGCCGATGGCAGTGCCAGCGGCGGCGATGCGGCAGGCGATGTGCTTTCCGGGTTCGAGCACATCGTCGGCTCAGCCCACAGCGATGTGCTGACCGCCGACGACATGGGCGGCAGGCTTTCGGGCGGTGACGGGAATGATACCCTTGTCGGCGGAACCGGCCGCGACACGGTTATCGGCGGCGCCGGCGCGGATGCGATGGACGGCGGCGGCGGGGTCGATACGCTGAGTTACGCCACCTCGCGCAACTATGTCTTCGTCAATCTCGCTAACGGGCAGACCTTCGGGGATGACGCTGCGGGTGATACCTTCACCGGGTTCGAGAACCTGCACGGCGGCATGGTCAGCGATGCGCTGTATGGCGACGGCGCGCGCAACGTGATCTGGGGCGGCGCAGGCGGCGATTTCATCGACGGCGCGGGCGGAGACGACCTGCTGATCGGCGGGAGCGGTGACGATGCCTATACCGTCACCGCGGGCAGCGGGTTCGACCGCATCCGCGATTTCACCACCGGCGGGCTTGAGGACCGTGTGGTCCTGGTCGAAATGGGGCCGTTCTTTGCCACGTTCGAACAGGTCATGGATGCAGCCGTGCAGCAGGGCAGCGATACGATCATCACCTTCGCCGCCGGGCACGGCCTCATCCTCGAAGGGGTCAGCAAGGCCGCGCTCACCGTGGATGATTTCGTGTTCTGAGGCCTGTTCGCGTCAGGTACCTGCGGGGCCGCCCCTCAGCGCCGCTGCAGTGCCTGCTTCTGGCGGATCAGGCGCAGATAGGTATCGGCCACGGCCTGGTTGATGGCGTCCCAGCTGAAATCATGGCTGCGCCGCTCCCCCGCCGCGCCGTGGGCCGCGCGCAGGCCTGCATCCGCGACATAGGCGCGCAGGGCCTCGGCAAACTGGTGCAGCGCGCCGGGCGCAATCAAGCGGCCAGAAATGCCATCGGAAACAAGGCTCTGGCTGCCTGTCGCCGCCGCTGCCACCACCGGCACGCCGCAGGCCATCGCCTCCAGCGTCACATTGCCGAAAGTCTCGGTGATCGAAGGGTTGAACAGCACGTCCATCGCCGCCACCGCGCGGCCCAGATCCTTGCCGCCCTGAAAGCCGGTGAACACCGCGCCCGGTAGCCGCGCCTCGAACCAAGCCCGCGCCGGGCCTTCGCCCACCACCATCACCCGGTGGCGCACCGCGCTGCCCGCAGACTTGCGCACCAGTTCGTCGATCGTGTCCGAAAACACGTCGAGCCCCTTTTCCATCACCAGCCGGCCGAGGAAACCGATCACCACTTCATCATCGGCAATGCCAAGGCTGCGCCGCCATTCCGGATCGCGCCGGCCGGGGTTGAAGATCGTGCGGTCTACCCCGCGTGACCACAACGAGATGTCATAGCTCATGCGCTCTTCGCGCAGCACTTGCGCCATCGATTCCGACGGTGCGACCAGTGCATCGCAGCGGCGATAGAACCGCCGCAGCAGCGCAGTGAGCAAGGGCTCCACCCAGGCCAGATTGTAGTAGCGCGGATACGTATCAAAGCGGGTGTGGACGCTGGCCAGCACTGGCAGCCCAAGCCGCCGTGCCCATGTCACTGCGCGGTGGGCGGCAAAATCGGGCGAGGAAACGTGGACCACGTTGGGCTGGAACGCCTTCAGATCGGCGCGCGCCTTGCGGCCCAGCATCATCGGAATGCGGTATTCGCCGCGCCCCGGCACCGGGATCGATGGCAGGCCGATCAGCTTGCCCATCGATGCGAACGCGGGCTTCCTTACCTTGGGCGCATAGACGTGGACTTGCGCGCCCTGCCGCTGGAGATAGCCCACCAGCCGGTTCAGCGCCTGATTGGCCCCGTCGCGCACATAGTTGTAGTTGCCGCTCAGCAGCGCCACGCGCAGGCCCTTCAAGGGCAGCGTTTCCGCGCCCGTTGGCGCCGGTCCTGCTTCAGTCACTTCGCTGTCAGCCATAGGGGATCGCCCATAGCCCCCCCCGCCGTCCTTGGCGAGAGGGGCCATGCCCTGCTTCAGCACCCGGCTTACCAGCCGCGCCAGCCGCGATAATCGCCGCGCTGCTGCGCGCGGTAGCGGCGGTAGCGGTCATAGCGCTCGTAGCGGCCCTCATATCCGCGCCAGCCGGGGTGGACCGGATAGGCCCGGTAGACCGGCGGCGGTGCATAGTACCCGCGATAGGGCGGGTAATAGCCCCGGTCTCCGTAGTTCACGTAGACGTCGCGGGGGCCATTGTCCGATGCGATGGCCGCGCCGATGGCAAGACCCACCACGCCTGCCCCGATCGCCACCGCGGCATCATTGCCATGCGCCTGCGCCGGTGCCGCGAAGGCAAGGCTGCCAGCGGCAAGCACGGCGGCCACAAATCCTGTCTGTTTCATCGCTCTGCTCCATCTCCTGTCGCGCCGTTTTTCCGGGCGCGTGCCTCTGCTCGAATGTCATCAAACCGGCACTGAACCGTTTCTGAAGCGGCGGCCGCCATGCGCTGCGCCGCCCCGAAGCTGTGATCAGTTGCCCCGGTTGTCGTCCTGCGACTGATCCCGATACTGGCCCTGATAGGCCTCCGGATCGCGGTACCCGCGCCGGTCGTAGTAGCCGTCATCGGTCTGCGGATAGCCATCGCGCGAATAGCCCGGCTGCCCGCCCTGATAGCGCTGGTCATAAGGATCGCCGTTCTGCGCGCCCTGCCAAGTCGGCTGGCCGCGATAGGGGGGCTGCACTTGACCCTGATACTGACCCTGCCACTGGCCCTGCGCGCGCGGATCACGCCGAGGATCATAGCGCCGGTCATAGGGATCGCGATTGCGGTTGTTGTTGCTCGCCGAAACGAGGATCGCACCCAGCGCCAGCCCGATGATCCCGGCGGCAATCGCCGTTCCGGCCTGGTCTCCGCCCCGGCCCCGGTGGCGCCAGCCGCCATAAGGATCTGCCATCGCGGGCGTGGCCGTCGCCAGCGCCGAGGCACCAAGGGCAATGGCCAGCACGGCCTTCTTCGCAAAAGTGATCATCGCCTGTCTCCACCAGCCCCGAAGCAGACCGGTCCATCCCGATCCCGATTCGCTGCCTTCGAAGACTGATCTAGGGCCTCGTGGCTGAACGGTGGCGGGATGGGGTTTGCAGGATTTGTTCAGGTTTCGGAGCGTTTTGATGAACGCGCCTGTGGCCGCCCCAGACTTGAACTGGGGTTTCGCTGTTTTTGTCCGACCGCCTGACATAGCTCCGCGCAGGACGCAGTTCCGATTGCGGGGCGCCAGCGGTTGTTTATCCTTAGCTCATGAAACCGCGCAGCGCCCTGCTAGCCGCCGCCGCCCTCGCTCTGGCAGTCTTTGATGGCTGGTGGAGTTACGAGCACTTCTTCGCGCCGAACGCCAAGATCACATTCGTCGGCCTGGATTCCTTTGCGATGGTCATGCCGAAGGCGATGCAGGGAGCCCGGCTGGCAAGCGGCAAATGGGATCGCGACCCCACGTCGATCCTGAAGCTGGACTTTGCCAGAGGCCGCGATCCAAGTCGTGTAGCCCTTGTCAGCCTTGCGCCGGAACCGACACTCGGCAAGGCCGTTGCAGTTATCCGAGACCTAAAGAACCGGAAAATTTGCAGTCTCCTGATCACCGACAGTGGTTCATTCCACAACTTCAAGGATCTCTCTGACGACAAAATTGAGGTGTCCTCTCTCTTGCTGTGCGGCGAACCAGTGGGCGATGCCGTATGGATCGGCACACTGCCACCGGACGGCTCTATCCGTGTGCCGCCGCAGGTTTGGTAGTAGGCTCCCAAACAGAAAAGGGCGGCCCGCAAAGGCCGCCCTCCCATTCAATCTTGAGCACTAACTCACCGCTTGATGCGCGGTTTGCCCATGAAATCCATCTTGCCCACCTTCACGCCCTCAGCCCGCAGGATCGCGTAGGCGGTTGTGGCGTGGAAATAGAAGTTGGGCTGCGAGAACGAGAGCAGGAAGTTTGCCGCCGTGAAGGGCAGCTTCATCTCGCCGAACGCGAACAGCGTATCGTTTTCGCCCAGCGCCTCGAACTCGGCCGGATCAATCGCGGAAAGCGCGGCAATGGCGTCCTGAATCGCCGCGTGGAGCCCTGCGAAATCGGTCGGCCACGGCGTGAGATCGGGCTCGAACAGGCCAGCCCTGACCCCGGCGACGCCGCCAGTCGAATGCGCCACGCAGCTCTTCACCTGATAGCCCAGCGGCAGCATATCGGGCGCAAGCCGCGCGTCGATCAGATCGCCCTCAGTGCGGCCCTGCTCGGCGCAGAACGCCTCAGCCTTGTCCAGCAGCGCGTCAACCGCGCGCAGGATCTGCAAGTTGGAAGGCACAACGGCATCATAAAGGGAAATCGGCATCGCTCTGCTCCGTTTGTTGTGGGTAGGAGGCTATGTCATTGCCGGGCGGTCAGGTCCATGCTGGCTGGCCTCACAAAAAAGGCGGCCCCTTGGGACCGCCCTCGTTG
>JBIPOH010000343.1:0-3803 GCA_044379435.1 Novosphingobium sp. | reverse complement strand
TTCTTGCGAGCCATGGGGTGAGGCCTTTCCTTTTGAGTCGGTCAGAATGTCGCGGGTGGGATAGAGCGCGACGGCGCAGCGCGCAACCGCAGCAAAGCCCGAGCCGGTGAAAAGAAGGAGGCGGTTGCTGGCCTCGCAGCTGGCAGACAACCATGTTTCACCACAGAAAGCCGGGTCACCAAATCCTTGATCGTGCTTTTCTGGCACGGGCATCGATGCTCGATGATCAGGCTACGCATTGACAATAATTCTGCATAAGATATTGCGGGTTCGTTAAATCAGGGGAAATATTAATGAAATCTTTAATTGTCGTATTCGCAGCGCTTGGAACTTTGGCGGCAGCGTCGCCGACGCTGGCCGCTTCCGTAACGTTCGACACGCAGCCGGTCGTGTATTTCGTCCCGTCGGTTACCGATGGCGGCTATATTTTCACGTCCACAGCTGATGGATTCGGAACGAATAATGAATCGGCGTTGCCGACTAATGGCACCATGCATCTGACGTCTTGGACCAATGTGGGCTCCGAATCGGGCTTCACCATGGCGGCGCTCGATGGCAGCGTCTTCACGCTCAACTCGTTCCAGTTTGGCGGCGGCTCTAGCATAATGTTTCAGACTAGTGGGGTGACGTCGCTCACCGTGTCCGGAACCGGGGGGCAGGCGGCGTTCAGCAAGACCTTTACTGCCGGTGTCGATTACACCAATTTCCAGATGGGCACGCTGTTCATGGACGGCCAGGACGCCACCGAGTTGACCTTCACCGCCTTTGGCAGCCGAAACCGCGCCAGTTTCGATGACTTCGTCTTTAACAGCCAGGGCGGCGTACCTGAGCCGGCGTCGTGGGCGATGATGATCTTCGGCTTGGGCGCTGTGGGTGCGACGATGCGGCGTCGAGGCGCGCGGATGATTGTCGCCGCCTCCTGACCACCTGCCGGTCCGGGTCTGCTAGGTCCAATCGCCCTGAATAAAGTCAGCCCGTTGCCATGCAGCGGGCTGACGTTCTTGTAAGCAAAAATCTCTCAACCGGCTTCAGCCGCCATGGCCGAGCGCCAGATAGGCGGCGGATTGCATTTCCATCAGGCGGCTGGCGGTGCGTTCGAATTCAAAGCTGGAATCGCCGGCCGGATAAAGCTGATCGGGCTGGGCATCGGCGGCGGCGACCAGCTTGACCTTCTGTTCGTAGAGCGCGTCGATCAGGTGGATGAAGCGGATCGCCTCGTTGCGGTTTTCAGGGCCGAGCCTGGGAATGCCGACGATCAGCACAGTGTGATAATGACGGGCGATGGCGAGATAATCGGCAGCGCCCAGCGGCTGCCGGCACAGCCGGGCAAAGCTGAACACGGCGACGCCCTTGAGCGATTTGGGCACATGCAGGAAGCGCCCGCCGGGCAACGGCAGTTCGGCGGTCGGCACATGCTCACGGTCTTCGGGCGGATAATCGGTCATCCGGAAGAACGCAGCGGAGAGCGCGGCGGTGGCTTCGGAGCCATTGGGGACATGCCAGGTCTGGGTGCCCGACAGGCGGGCAAGGCGATAATCAGTCGGTCCGTCCAACGTAACCACGTCCAGCCTGGCTTCGATCAGGGCGATGAAAGGCAGGAACAGATGGCGGTTGAGCCCATCCTTGTAGAGGTCGCGCGGGGGGCGGTTGCTGGTCGTCACCACCGTGACGCCCTTTTCCATCAGCGCGGTGAACAGGCGGGAGAGGATGGCGGCGTCGGCGATATCCTTCACCTGCATCTCGTCGAAACACAGCAGGCGGGCAGATGTGGCGATCTGATCGGCGACGCTGATCAGCGGATCGGCATCACCAGCCTGGCGGCGGGCGTGAATGGCGCCATGCACTTCGGCCATGAATTCGTGGAAATGGGCGCGGCGCTTGGGCGATACGGTGGAAGCGGCGAAGAACAGGTCCATCGCCATGGACTTGCCGCGCCCCACGCCGCCCCAGATGTAGAGGCCCTTCGGGGCAGCGGGCGGCGCCTTGCCGAACAGACGGCCAATCAGGCCGGGCGCTTCGACAGGACGGTTCAGCGCGGTTTCCAGCGCTGCCAGCCGGGCCACGACCGCCGCCTGCGCGGCATCGGGCTTCAGTTCGCCCGCAGCCAGCAGTTCGGCATAGCGGCCGGCGACATCAGTCAACCTGCATCTCTCCCGGCCGTGCCGCATGACCTTCGCCAGTGGGCCGCGGCGGACGCGGAATCTTGCGCATGGTGCCGGTGAAGCTGGCAAGGTTGACGCCGTCCTGCGTGACCAGGCCGCGCACGAACAGCATCTTGCCGGTTTCCTTCAGGATTTCGCCATGGGCTTCGATCGGCTTGCCGACGATTCCGGCCGAAAGGAAATCGGTGGCGCACGACAGGGTGACGGCGGCGGAGTTTTCGAGCTGGCGGAAGATGAAGGCAAACATCGCCATGTCGATGAACGACATGATGAAACCGCCGTGCAGATAGCCCAGCCCGTTCGAATGCTTGCGGGCGGTTTCCATGCGGCATTCAACGCCGCGTGCGCCTTCCCGGAAGAAGAAATCGCCCAGCATCGAGGCAAAGCGGCCGTCCGGATCCCGGCGCCAGCAGGTCCAGCCCGCATTGGGCCCTTCGGTGAATGTTTCGCGAGACATGAATTGAGCGGTTAGCCCCGGCGAAGGCGCGCGTCCAGCCTCAACGATGGAGCGTAGCCAGCGCCCACTGCGCCGCGGCTCTTGGGAAGAAGCCGCCGTGCTGCAAGGCCAACGCAAATTCGCTGCGCGCTTCGCCGAACTGGCCAAGTCGGCGCAACTGTGAACCCATTACATAGTGGTGACGTGCCAGCGCCGCCGGATGCCGTGCGAACGCATCAGCGTGCTTCTCGATCAAGCGGCGGCGGCCGATGATGCCCTTTTCGACACTGCGGGTCAGGCTGTCGGGGCTGTCATAGGCGATAGCAAGTGGCTGGTTGATATAATGAAAGCTGGCGCCGACTTGAGCGAGACGCAAGATGAGGTCCCAATCTTGGAACCGCGGCATGGCGGGATCGAAACCGCCGGCGCGGTCGAAGATGTCCCTGGTCATCGCCAGTGTCTGGGTAGAGATGTGGCTGCTTTCCAGCATTTGGGCATAGACATCGTCGGCAAGCTGCCAACCCGGCGCAGGGTAGAGTGTGCGAGCGGTTCCATATCGCTGGTCAAGCTGGCAGAAACTGACATCGTCGCGCTTGAGCACATCCACATGGGCAGCGAGCAAGCCGGGCAGCCATTCGTCGTCGCTGTCCTGAAAGGCCACGAGCCGACTGCGCGCCTTAGCGACGCCAGCGTTACGTGCGGCCGGGGCCCCGGCGTTATGATCGACCTGGAAGATGGCGATGCGGAGATCGCTGAAGCCGTTGAGAATTTCCAGCGTGTCGTCCGTTGAACCATCGTCGACGATGATCACCTCGAAGCGAGTCAGCGTCTGCGCCAGGATCGAGTCCAACGCTCGCCCGATCAGTTTGGCACGGTTGAAGCTGGGCATCACAACCGAGATCAACGGGTCGGGGATCTGGGCAGGTCGGATGCAGTGTAGGGCCAAGCGACGGGTCCTTTTGCGAAATGGACGAGGTCATTCATGTAGTAGGTGATCAGTCGTGTTATCACTCAGCCATGAAAAAAACGCGAATCGTCAGCATCGGGATGTTGCTGGTCGGCGCCGGAGCGATGGCGATCGGCCTGCTGCCGCAACCAGCGCTGGTTCTTGCCCAAATGCGCGGCAATGTGGTCGAGGTTACTGACGCGGCATCGTTATCCAGCGCAATCTTGTGGGCGCGGGCGGGGACGACGATCAGGCTGGC
>JBIPOH010000066.1:0-13103 GCA_044379435.1 Novosphingobium sp. | reverse complement strand
GCGGATCGAGCAGCCGGATCCGGGCAGTGCCCCGCGCAGCATGGCACCGCGCCTGCCGGAAAAGGCCACTGGCGCAGCGCGCACCATGCCCCTGCCGCAGGATCACCAGCTCGATTCGCGCGCCGAGGCGGGCATTCGTGCCATCGTGGCAGCGGATCGCCGCTTTGATGTCGGCCAGTTTCTGGCAGGCGCACGCGGCGCATATGGCATGGTGCTGGAAGCCTTCTGGCGCGCCGACAAGGACGAGCTTGCCCAGCTTTGCGACACCGACGTGGCCGAAGGATTCACCTCCGCAATCGACGCGCGCGTTGCTGCTGGCGAAACGATCAGCGCGCACCTCATCCGCATCGAGGAAGCCCGCATCGTGAGCGCGAGCTATGCCGCATCGCGTGCACGCATAACGGTCAGCTTCGTCGCCGATGTCGCCTCGGTCACGCGCGATGCCAGCGGGGCGGTCGTTGCCGGATCGCTGGATGATGCAATCGAGACTCGCGATGTGTGGACCTTCTCGCGCGATCTGACCTCGCACGATCCGGACTGGTTGGTCGACGAAACCGACGAAGGCTGAACCCGGTGGCGACAATGGCGGCACTGCGGGCCGGAAGGCGCGCTTGGTTTGCCGCCATCGCGCCCGCCTTCCTTTCCGGTTGCATCCCCCTCATCCCGCAAGGCGCGCCGGTTCCTCCGGTTCCACCTCGCGCCCCCAATGCTGCCCTGATTGGCACGTATCGCGGGCCGGTGGTGGCGGGCCTTGGTTTTCGCGACGACAATACCCGCGCGGCACTTGCCGCCTTCGTCACCAGTTGCCCGCGCCTGACCCGCCGCAAGGACGCCAGCGGCCTCACCCGCCCGGAAGACTGGGCACCGGCCTGTGCTGCGGCCAGCGGCTGGCCGAGCGAGGATGCGAGGGGCTTCTTCGCGCGCTACTTTGAAACGGCCACGGTCGCGCGCGGCGAGGCACTGGTCACGGGCTATTACGAACCCGAGATCCCGGGCGTGCGCCAGCGCCAGTCCGGCTTCGACATTCCCGTTTATGCTCTGCCGCCTGACCTTGTGCGCGCCCGGCCGGGGGATTCCGCGCCGCAGGCCGATGGCAGCCAGCCACTCGGCCGCTATGATGCAAGCGGCCGGTTCGTGCCCTATTTCGACCGCACAGCCATCGAAAATGGCGCGTTGGCGGGCAAGGGGCTCGAAATTGGATGGGTGGCGGACCGGGCCGAACTGTTCTTCCTGCAAGTGCAGGGATCAGGCCGCCTGCGCGCGCCCGATGGCACGGTGGTTCGGCTTGGCTATGCCGGGCAGAACGGCTTTCCCTATACCGGCATCGGCGGCGTGATGCGCACGCAGGGGTTGATCGGCAGCGGGCCGGGGCAGTATCCCGGATCGATGCAGGGCATCCTGCGCTATATCCGCGAGCACCTCGCAGAAGGCCGCGCCTTGATGCAGCAGAACCGCAGCTACGTGTTCTTCCGGGAAGCCACCTCCCCCGGAACCGTGGGCGCGCTGGGCGTGCCGATAGCCCCTCGCAGCACGCTGGCGGCAGACCCCGCCTTCGTGCCGCTGGGCGCGCCGGTATGGCTGCAGGGCGATGGCAACATCAGCGGGCTTTGGGTGGCGCAGGACACTGGCGGTGCAATCAAGGGGCCCAACCGGTTTGACAGCTTCTGGGGCACGGGTGAGGAAGCCCGGACCATTGCCGGCGGAATGCGCGCGCAAGGACAGGCGCTGATCCTGCTGCCCAAAGGCACGCTGGCCAGGCTGAACGGCCCCAGATCGGGCGGACAATGAGGTCCCCTCCGCGCGGGTTGAGCCCCGAAGAATCCGCGCTGTGGCGGCGGGTCGCCGCGACCGTGACGCCGCTGCATCCGACGAAGCCATTGCCCGCTACTGCTCCGTTGGTTGCCGCCCCCAGCGAGGCTGCGCCACCACCGCCCAAACGCGTCAAGGGCCGCGTGCCACCACCCCGCCCCGAAGCTGTGCCGATCACCACGCAAGTGCGCCCCCTCACCGCAGGCGGGCTCGATTCTAGCTGGGACCGCAAGCTGGGGCGCGGCCCGCTCCAGCCTGATGTGACGATCGACCTCCACGGCCTCAACCTCGCCATGGCGCACGACCGGCTGAACGGCGGCATTGCGCAGGCGCTGGCGATGGGCGCGCGGGTGATCCTGCTGATCGCGGGCAAGCACCGCCCGGTACCGGAAAACGATCTACGCGGCGAAAAGCGCGGCGCGATCCGCGCGAAGCTGCTCGATTGGCTGGCGGCAAGCCCCCATGCCGGACAGATTGCCGCTGTCCGCGCCGCGCAGCCGCGTCACGGCGGAGATGGCGCGGTCTACATCGTCCTCAGGAAAGCGCGCTGATCGCGATGCGCCGATAGATGCGGGTGAGGACTTCAAGGTCCTCCACCGCAACGGCCTCGTCGGTCTTGTGCATCGTCGCGTTCGTCAGCCCGAACTCGATCACCGGGCACAGCGCGCGCAGGAAGCGGGCGTCGCTGGTGCCGCCCGTGGTGGAAAGCTCGGGCGAAAGGCCAGTTTCCGCCTCGACCGCTGCCGCGACCAGAGCCGATTGCGCGCCGGGCAGCGTGATGAACGCCTCGCCATGCAGGGTCGCGCGCACTTCGGTGCGGTGCTTCGCGGCGATTTCGGTCACGCGGTCTACCAGAGCCTGCCCGGTGTGGTGATCGTTATAGCGGATCGAAAGACGCGCGCGGGCTTCTGCGGGAATGACGTTGGTGGCGCGGTTGCCAACCTCGAGATCAGTGATTTCGAGGTTCGAGGGCTGGAACCAGTCGCTGCCTTCATCCAGCACCAGCGCATCAAGCTCTGCCAGCAGCGCGATGAGGCGGGGGATCGGATTGTCGGCAAGGTGCGGATAGGCAACATGCCCCTGCGCACCCTTGGCCGTGAGCCACATGTTGACCGAGCCGCGCCGCCCGATCTTGACCATATCGCCCAGCCGGTGGACGGACGTCGGCTCGCCCACCAGGCAGAAATCGGGGATCGCGCCAATCGCGCGGATGTGCTCGATCAGCGGCACGGTGCCATACTTGGCCGGGCCTTCCTCATCCCCGGTGATGATGAAGCTGATCGTTCCGGCCTCGGCCGGGATCTGCTCCACCGCGCAGACCATGGCGGCGATGGAACCCTTCATGTCGACCGCGCCGCGACCATAGAGCAGCTTGCCGCCGGGAACGTCGCGCACGTCTGCGGTGAACGGCGCGCTGGACCAGCCCTCGCCCGGCGGCACCACATCGAGGTGGCCCGCAAAAGCGAAGTGGCGGCTATCTGCCGGGCCCTGGCGGATCGCGAACAGGTTTTCGACCGGGCCTTCGGGCGGCTCCCCGGCAAGGAAGCGGTGCACGGCAAAGCCCAGCGGCGCGAGCATGGCATCCAGCACATCAAACACCGCGCCAGTGGCGGGGGTGATGCTTGGCGCCTCGATCAGCGCAGCGGTGCGGGACAGGACATCGGATGAGGCAGACATGCCCGCGCGTTAGACTAGCCCGGGAGCCGTGGAAAGCACCCAGAGGTTCAGATCGCGGCTGCCGCGTCGAACTGCGGGATGGCCCAAGGCTCTTCGGCAGCGGCGGCGCGCCATGCCTCCAGCCATTCATGCTCCCACACCGCGTCCATATAGGCAGCGGCGAAGCCGGGCACCGGCACGCCATACTGGCGCAGCCGCACCACGACGGGCGCGTAAAAGATATCCGCCGCGCCAAAGGTGCCGAGCAGGAACGGCCCGCCTTGGCCAAAGCGCGCACGCGCCTGCGCCCACAGCGTCAGGATGCGCTCCACATCGGCGCGCACGGCATCGCTCAGCGGCTTGACCATGGGCGTCATGCGCAAGTTGAACGGCAGTTCGCTGCGCAGCGCGCCAAAGCTGGAATGCATTTCGGCAACCAGTGCGCGCGCCAGGGCGCGGGCGTCTTCCGCCTTGGGCCAGAACCGGTCGCGGCCCACTTTGTCCGCAAGGTGTTCAAGGATCGCGAGACTGTCCCACACCACACTGCTCCCGTCCCACAGCACGGGCACTTTACCGGCCGAAGGGGCGAGCTCGGCAAGGGCGCGTTTCGTTTCCTCCCATTGCCCCTCGTAGAGCGGGATGACCGCGGTTTCGCAGGCGAGACCAGATTGCTTGACAGCGAGCCAGCCGCGCAGCGACCAGCTGGAATAGGCGCGGTTGCCGATCACGAGCTTCATGGCGGCAGGCCTAATCCCTCGCAGGGGGCGTGTCGAGCGGAGCAAGATCGCGCGACACGGGAAGGTTAGTTTTTTCCTCGCGTGCCGGGCGCATTCGCGCGGATGGCCCGGGCAACCCGGAAACAACGCCGCTAGCGCAAAGAGGCGCCATGGCAGCAGACTCCCTCGCGGCTGAAAGCCTGACCGAAAAACAGGCCGGATTCTCGTCCGAGGGACCGGTGCGCCGCCCCCTGCCCATCGAACAGTTCCTGCGGCTGCGCCGACAATTGCCGCCGATGTATCTCATCCTGACAATGAATGCGGCAACGCTGGCCTATACGCATATCGGCCTTGCCCCCCGCTGGCTTTCGGTCTGGCTCCCGGCCGGATTGATCACGCTTTGCCTGCTGCGGCTGATCCAGTGGCTGCGCCCGATCGACGAAACCCGCGTGACCGAGCCTTCCGCGCGCAAGATGCTGCGGACGATCGAGATCATGGCCACGGTGTTCTCGGCCGGGTTCGTTTCGTGGGCGCTGGTGCTCGATCAGTATGGCGGCGCGACCGAGCATGGCCACGTGACCGTGTTCGTGGCGATCACAGTGATGGGCTGCATCTTCTGCCTGACCTACCTGCCGCGCGCCGCGCATCTTGTCTGCTACATCGTGCTGGGCGTATTCCTGACCTATTGCCTGGCCAGCGGAACCATCACGCTGGCGGCCATGGCACTCAACATCCTGCTGGTCGGGCTGGTGGTGCTCAAGGTGCTGCGCGATTCCTATGGCTCGTTCACGGCGCTGGAGGACTCGCAGGCTGCGCTTCAGCAGGAACGCGCCGCCGCGCAGCGGTTGGCGGAGGAAAACGCGCGGCTGGCCCATTCTGATCCGCTGACCGGTCTGCCCAACCGGCGCTACTTCTTTGCGCGGCTTGAAACGCTGCTGGCCCGCGGAGAAGCAGCCCCGCCCTTCTGCATCGGGGTCATGGATCTCGACCGGTTCAAGCCGATCAACGACGTGCATGGCCATGCGCAGGGCGACCGGTTGCTGCAGGTGATCGGTGAGCGGCTGCGTGAGGCCAGCGGGCCGGATGCCGTGATCGCGCGGCTGGGCGGGGACGAGTTCGGCCTGATCATCGAGGGGACACTGGAAGCGGCAGAGGCCATGGGGACATGGCTCTGCGAACTCGTGCAGCAGCCGGTTCCGCTGGGTGACCATGTGGTATCGGTCGGCTGCTCGGGCGGCCTGGCTGCATGGCCCGAGGCCGGCACCCGCGCGCATGACCTGTTCGACCGGGCAGACTTTGCCCTCTATCACGCCAAGAAGGCCCGGCGCGGCGGGATCGTGCGCTTCTCGGCCGAACTCGAACGCATCATCCGTTCGGAACAGGCGCTGGAAGCCGCGCTGCAAAGCGCCGATCTGAAGCGCGAACTGGCGATGGTCTACCAGCCGATTGTCGGCACGCGCACGATGGCCATGATGGGGGTCGAGGCGCTGGCCCGCTGGGAATCGCCCACCATCGGCGCGGTGCCGGCAGAGCAGCTGTTTGCCACGGCAGAGCGGCTGGGCATGGCCCGCACGGTGACACTTGCCGCGTTCGACCGCGTGCTGGCGGATTGCACCCGCCTGCCGCCGCAGCAGCGCCTCTCGTTCAATCTGGCCCCCACCGACATTGCCGATCCCGGCACCGTGGCCGCGCTGATCGAGCGGATCACCCGCAGCAGCATCGCGCCGCAGCGTCTGGTGTTCGAAATCACCGAAACATCGCTGATCAGCGATTTCGATAGCGCCCGCGCCGCACTGAAACGGCTGCGGGCTTGCGGGGCCATGATCGCGCTGGATGATTTCGGCACAGGCTATTCCAGCCTCAGCACGCTGCACATGCTGCCCATCGACATCATCAAGATCGACCGCAGCTTTGCCGACCGGCTGGATGATGCCGAAGGCCGGCGCCTCGTCCGCGCAATCTTCAATCTCACCCGATCGCTCAACCTCGAATGCGTGTTCGAGGGGATCGAGACCGAGATGCAGCTGACCGAAGCGACGTTGGCCGGCTTCCACTATGCGCAGGGCTATTACATCGAGCGGCCACTCGCGCTGGATGTCCTGCTGGCACGGCAGGCAAAACGCACCGCCGCCTGAAACTGCTCAGCCTGAAACCGCTTAGCCTGAGGCCGCTTAGCCTGAGGCCGCTTAGATCGCCGCGTCTTCAAGAATGGCGGCACGCAGTTCGGCAATGCCCAGCTTGAGCTCCGCCGACGTGACATGAACCTGCGGATAGGCTGCGGTCCGCTTGCGTGCGGCAGCTTCGGTGGCCGCAACCGTCGCGGCCAGCTCGCTCGCCTTGATCTTGTCGGCCTTGGTGAGGACGACGCGGTAGCCGACAGCTGCCTCGTCGAGCATCTGCATCATGTCTGCATCGACCGGCTTGAACCCGTGGCGCGCATCGATCAGCAGCAGCGTGCGCTTGAGCACGACTCGCCCGCGCAGGAAATCGCGCACCAGCCGCCGCCATTGCTCAGTGACGGAAGGCGGCGCCTTGGCAAAACCATACCCCGGCATGTCGACCAGCCGGATCTGCACCGGATCGCCCACCTCGAAGAAGTTGAGCTCCTGCGTGCGGCCCGGCGTGACCGACGTGCGCGCAATCGAATTGCGGCCCGTGAGCGCATTGAGCAGCGACGATTTGCCCACATTGGACCGGCCTGAAAACGCGATCTCGGGCACTTCGGGATCGGGCAGGAACTTGAGCGCGGGCGCAGACTTGAGGAACGTGACGGGACCGGCAAACAGCCGCCGCGCCTGCTCCTCAAGCTCAGCCCGAGCAGCAGCAGCCGCTTCGGTTTCGGGTTCCGCTTCGCTGGTCATCGTGCTCTGGGCTTGCGCGGCCCGCCCTTGGGTTCCTGAGCCTTCTGCTCGCGCGCAGCGACCCGGTCGATATCAAGCTGGTCCTTGCTGGCCTGCGCCGAGAGCTGCGGATGCTTGCTATAAAGGTACTTCTGCTGCGCGATGGTGAGCAGGTTGGACGTGATCCAGTAGATCAGCAGGCCCGCTGCAAAAGGCGCCATCACGAACATCATCATCCACGGCATCAGGCTCATCACCTGCTGCTGCGCCGGGTCCATCGCGGCAGGCTGCAGCTTGAACTGCGCCCACATCGTCACGCCAAGCAGGATAGCCAGAATGCCGATGCCAAGGAACTCCGGCGGGGTGAACGGCAGCAGGCCAAACAGATTGAGCACATGCAGCGGATCGGGCGCGGAAAGGTCCTTGATCCACAGCGCGAAGGGCTGGTGGCGCATCTCGATGGTCAGCACCAGCACCTTGTAGAGCGCGAAGAACACCGGAATCTGCAGGAAAATCGGCAGGCAGCCGGCCAGCGGGTTCACACCCTCCGCCTTGTAGAGCGCCATGATTTCCTGCTGCTGCTTCTGCTTGTCGTCCTTGAAGCGCTCCTGGATGACTTTCAGCTTCGGTTGGATGGCGCGCATCGCCGCCATCGAGGCGAACTGGCGCTGCGCCACCGGGAACATGATGCCGCGCACGATCAGCGTGAGCAGGATGATGGCGAGGCCGAAGTTGTGCACGCCGCGGAACAGCGCATCAAGCAGCCAGAAGATCGGCTTTTCGAACCAGCGGAACCAGCCCCAATCGATCGAGAGCGAGAGGTTGGGCACCCCTTGCTTCTCGTAAGCCTCGAGGACGTTGTTTTCCTTGGCCCCGGCAAACAGACGCACGGTCTGCGTGGCGGTCTGCCCCGGCGCAACGGTCGCCACGGGATAGATGAGGTCCGCACGGAAGATATTGCCCCCGACGTTGCGGAAATCCCCCTTGGGCTGAACCGCGCCCTTCGCCGCTTCGGGAATCAGCGCGGAGAGCCAGTAGATGTCGGTAAACCCGATCCAGTTGGCAGCGCCAGCCGGGCTGACGGCGCCGGCGGTCTTCACATCATCGTAGTTGTTGTCGAACGTGACGGCGCCGTCGAACGCGGCAATCGGCCCCGAATGGACGTTCCACGTATCAAGGCTAGCCGTGCGGTCCGTGCGGTTGACCAGCGCGAAGGGCTTGATCGCGACCGGTGCGCCGCCCGCATTGCTGACCGACTGGGTGAGCGTGAGCATGTAATCCGCATCGATCGCATAGCGGATCGCATAAGTCTGGCCGGTGGGATTGGTCCAGCGCAGGGTAACGGGCGTGGCGGGCGTGAGCTTTGCGCCATCGGCCTGCCACAGCGTGTCCGGGCCTGGCGCGGCAGTGCCGTTCTGGCCGATCCACCCGAGTTGCGCATAGTGCTGCGCCGGGGTGCCGGCGGGCGAGAACAGCCGCACCGGCGGGCTGGCCTTGTTCAGCGTTTCGCGGTGACGCGTGAGCGTGAGATCATCGACCAGCCCGCCCATGAGGTTGATCGAGCCCTTGAGCCCCGGTGCGTCGATGGCGACACGCTGGCCTGCGGCGAGGACTTGCGCCAGATCCTTCTTTTCGAGCGCGACATCGGCGGGGGCCGTGAGGCCACCTTCGCGGGTCGGATTGACGGCGGCAGGCGCATTGCCAGCGGCGGCCGGCGCAGCGGCACCGGCAGCCGGCTTGGCGGGGGCAGGGTAATAGTACCGCATGCCCACATCCCAGCCGATCAGCATCAGGGCCATGAGCACCATCGCCAGGATCACATTACGCTGATTTTCCACTCTGCCTCGCGTCGTAAAGTCTTGGTGCAGGAAACGACCCGGAAACGACCTTGCGGAACCGGCCCCAAGGAACAGGCCTAAGGAACCGGATCGTGCCCGTGGCCGCCCCAAGGGTGGCAGCGCAATAGCCGCTTCACCGTCAGCCAACCACCCTTAATCGCACCGTACTTGCCCAGCGCCTCGATCGCGTACTGCGAGCATGAGGGGCTGAAGCGGCACGAGGGTGGGAGAATGACCGAAGGGCCAAGCTGCCATAGCCGCACCAGCACGATGAGCAGGCGGCGGATCAACGGCCGCGGCCTTTAGGTTTGCCGCCGGATCGGGGCCGACGCGGCGGATCGCCCTTGCCGGCAGCGGCGCGGGCAAGCGCGGCTTCAAGTTCCTGACGCATTGCTGCAAAATCGCGCTCGATTCCGGTTTCCCGGCCGATCAGCACATGGTCCGCCCCGGCGATGCCCTGCACTGGCAGGATTTCCCGCGCCAGCGCGCGCAAGCGGCGCTTCATCCGGTTGCGGGCAACCGCGTTGCCAATGCGTTTGGTGACTGTGACCCCGAAGCGCTGCGAGCCATCAGCGCGCGCCAACGGGTTCACCAGAAGCACGAAACCGGGCCTTGCGACCCGGATTCCGTTGTTCGCGGCGAGAAAATCGGCGCGCTTCGCAATGATGCTCAGCCGCTGCCCTGCTGCTGGTGCAGCAGGCGCGGCTGCCGATTCGGCGATCAGGCCGAAAGCTTCTTGCGGCCGCGAGCGCGGCGGGCACGGATCACCTTGCGGCCACCGGGCGTTGCCATACGGGTGCGGAAGCCATGGCGGCGGGCACGCACGAGGTTGCTGGGCTGGAAAGTGCGCTTCATCGGTCAGCTCTTTTCATTCGAATCGGAGTGGCAGGACCACGCATGGCATGGCCCTGAATCAGAGGGTGGCCGTTACGCCGGGATGCCATTTCAGTCAAGCGTTGCGGCAAGGTGCCTGCCGCGCCCGGTCGCGCCCCGCTTTTGCGGGCAAGAAAAAAGGCCCGGTCGTTGCCAACCGGGCCTGAAAAGTTTGGGAGAGGATGCCTGAAAGGCCATTTTCATATGCAACTACCCATCCCTCTTCGCAAGTGCGAAATGGGTCACAATGGTTGCACTTTTTGCAACATGGAGATCCCATTCCGCCCAAAAGCAGGAAATTTGTCTCTCCAAACAGCGCCATGACTCCTCACCATGCACCCCATGCCTAAAGCAGATGAGGGCCGACGCTGCGCCGCAACATTCCCCAAGGGGTAGGTTTCGGGCTTAATGCGCCAACAGCAGCGGCACCATCGCGCTATCCAGCAGCGCGCGCGAGACTCCGCCCAGCAGCAATTCGCGCAGGCGGCTCTTGCCAAACAGACCCATCACGATCAGCCCGGCGCCGATCTCGTGCGCCTTGTCGGCAATGGTCAGTCCGATCGCGCCGGTTTTGGGCACTTCATGGACTTCGGCATGGATATCGTGCCGCGAAAGGTAGGAGGCCGCGTCTCCCGCCGGGAAGCTGTCTTCGTGTTCGCGCACCATCAGGATATGCACCGCGCTCGCCAGGCGCAGCAGCGGCAGCGCAGCGCGCATCGCGGCGGCGGCTTCATGGCCGCCATCCCACGCCAGCAGCATCGGCTTGTCGAACGCCAGCAGCGGCACCCCGCGTGGCAAGGCCAGCACCGGGCAGTGCGAGCCGAGCGCAACTTCCTCAAGCGACGGATCATCAAGGCTGGCGACAATGCAATCGGTGAAGCGGGCGGCGGCCGCAATGCCCTCCACCCGGCCCTGATCGGTCAGCACCACATCGAAGGGCACGTCTTCGCGGGAAAGCCGCGCATCGAGGTCCTTGCCCAGCTGCTCGTCTGCCGCGCGCACTTCATTGATTACCTGCGCAGACATCGCAGCGCCGCCAAACGGCTCCCACAGCGCCATCTGCGCAAATGGCGTGGCAATCTGGAACGAGACATGGCCGCGCATGGCCCGCGCAAGGGCAAGGGCAGTTTCGACCCGGTCATTGAGCGTATCGGCAGTATCCGCTGGGCAGAGAATCGAGCGCATCATGGGCCTCCTCGGGTTTGGCTAAGGGAATACCATTACACCCGATTCGGAGTGATGCCCAATGATCCAGGTCAATTCGCTGCCCTAGATTGCTGGCCCAGATTGCTGGCCCAGATTGCTGACCCTGATTGCCGACCTTGCGCCCGCCGCACCGCCCGCTATGCCGCAGAGCTGGTTTAGAAGGAGCGTAACCGGTGACAGAGCGAACCATTGCGGCGGTGATCTTCGATTTCGGCGGAGTGATCACGTCATCCCCGTTCGAATCGTTCAACCGGCTGGAAGCGGCGCGCGGCCTGCCGCAGGATTTCGTCCGCCAGATCAACGCGATCAATCCCGACGACAACGCCTGGGCGAAGTTTGAACGGGCGGAGATCGGCGCGGCGGAGTTCGACACGCTGTTTGCAGCGGAAGCCGCCGCGCAGGGGCATGAACTGGCAGGTGCGGACGTACTGGCCGTGCTCGCGGGCACGGTGCGCCCGGCAATGGTGCGCGCGCTGGATCAGCTGAAAGATGCCGGATACCGCATCGCCTGCATCACCAACAATGTGCCAACCGGTCACGGTGCGGGATTGGCCCGCAGCGAAGACCGCAGCGACGCGCTGGAACAGATCTTCGCGCGGTTCGAGCATGTGATCGAAAGCAGCAAGGCCGGGGTGCGCAAGCCCGATCCGCGCATCTATCTGATGATGTGCGAGAAGCTGGGGCTGGAGCCTGCCGCGTGCGTCTACCTCGACGACCTTGGCGTGAACTGCAAACCGGCGGCGCAGCTCGGCATGGCGGCGATCAAGGTGACCGGCGAGGCGCAGGCGCTGGCCGATCTTTCAGCGCTGCTGGCGTTGCCGCTGGGGTGACTTCTTGAGTCTGTTTCGGCCTAGCCGAAACAGAACAGCACCAGCCCACTCCCCCGCCCGACCACCCATTCAGGGTACACTTGTGGGTGGTCGGGCGGGGGAGTGGGCTGGTGCCGCTTCCACGCAAGTGGAAAGGACTCTAGAGACGCAGGACTGACAGAAGGAGCCGGATTCGCGTGGCCAGAAAGCTTTACCCCGATGCCGCGAGCGCCCTTGACGGGCTGCTGAGCGATGGTCTGCTGGTCGCCTGCGGAGGCTTTGGCCTCTGCGGCATTCCTGAGCGGCTGATCGATGCCGTGCGCGATTCGGGGGTCAAGGACCTGACTTTCGCCAGCAACAACGCCGGGATCGACAACGAGGGCATCGGCAAACTGCTGCGCACGCGGCAGGTGAAGAAGATGATCGCCAGCTATGTCGGCGAGAACAAGGAATTCGAGCGCCAGTACCTTTCGGGCGAGCTGGAAGTGGAATTCTCCCCCCAAGGCACGCTGGCCGAGCGGATGCGCGCAGGCGGCGCGGGCATTCCGGGGTTCTACACCAAAACCGGCGTCGGCACGCTGGTGGCCGAGGGCAAGGAAGTGAAGTCCTTCCATGGTCAGGATTACATCCTCGAAGAAGGCATCTTCGCCGATCTCGCGCTGGTGAAAGCGTGGAAGGCGGACGAGACCGGCAATGTCGTGTTCCGCAAGACCGCGCGCAATTTCAACGTGCCCGCCGCCCAGTGCGGCAAGGTCTGCGTGGTCGAAGTGGAGGAGATCGTGCCCACCGGGAGCCTTGATCCCGACGGCATTCACCTGCCGGGCGTCTATGTGCAGCGCCTGATCGTGGGTTCGCCCTATGATAAGAAGATCGAGTTCCGCACCACCCGCAACACGGATGTCGGCTAATGACCAAGCATGATGGACTGACCGCAGGCTGGACCCGTGACCAGATGGCCGCCCGCGCCGCGCGCGAATTGCAGGACGGCTTCTATGTGAACCTCGGCATCGGCATCCCGACGCTGGTGGCGAACCACATTCCCGAGGGGATGACCGTGACGCTGCAGAGCGAGAACGGCATGCTCGGCATCGGGCCGTTCCCGCTCGCGGGCGAGGAGGACGCCGACCTCATCAACGCCGGGAAACAGACGATCAGCGAACTGCCGCAGACCGCCTATTTCGACAGCGCGCAGAGCTTTGCCATGATCCGCGGCGGGCATATCGACCTCACCGTGCTGGGCGCGATGGAAGTGGCCGAGAACGGCGACATCGCCAACTGGATGGTGCCCGGCAAGATGATCAAGGGCATGGGCGGCGCGATGGACCTCGTCGCCGGCGTCAAGAAGATCATCGTCGT
>JBIPOH010000342.1:0-3842 GCA_044379435.1 Novosphingobium sp. | reverse complement strand
CCGAGCGCGTCGTGCGCGGCATTCATGCGCGGCAGCTGATCGAGATCGTGCAACACTACCAGGGCGATCGCTGGACCGCGCTGCGGGCCGGCGCCACACTCAGGGTGCGCTACTAGGCCCTCGCGCCAACCGACTAGATTTCCCCGTCATGCCATCGCCCCTTTCCACATGCTGCCCGCGCCGATGACCGAGCCGATGAGTGATCCGCGCCCCGTCGACCCGCTGCACGGCATCACCCTCAAGGCGATGGTCGAGCATCTCGTCGAGCGATACGGATGGGACGGACTGGGCGATCGCATCGAGATCCGCTGCTTCACGCATGATCCCAGCGTCAACTCGTCGCTCAAGTTCCTGCGCAAAACCCCGTGGGCGCGTGCCAAGGTGGAGTCGTTGTACCTGCATTCGGCCGCTCATCCGCGGAAGACGCCCAAAGTGCCCGCGGTCGAATAGCGCCCTCGAGGAGAAGACCGCCTCGAACGTAAACACGCCGCCGGACTCCTCACGGAATCCGGCGGCGTTGTCACCTCACAAGCTTCAGCGCGCCCTAGCGAGTCGCCATAACTGTCGCCGGTTTGACCGGGGATAATTGTCGTATTGCTTTTGACTGTCCAAACATAGATGTCGCTACGCTGTAGGCGACGTATCTGAAAGCGTTTAGCCGCCCCGTCCCATATCCCTCGCCTACGCCGCCCGCCCGCGAAAACAGACAGCGTACTGCAGTCCCGGCGCACCGCCGGCCGGATGGCTCCCGTGAGATACTCTCGCAACCGCTCGATAACGGCCGCACAGTCACGGCCCTGAGCGTTACCGTGCGTTGATGCGGGACAGCGTGGCTGCGGGTCCGCGGCGCCGGCCGAGCAGCGCCGGCGACCGGGGATCGTCTTGGAGGTCCCCAACCATCCCAAGAAGCCTGGAGTTCGATCATCCAAAGGACTCTGCGCCTTCGACTCACGATTCGGCGGGCGGGGCGGGCGGTACGGCAGGCACAGCAGGATACTCACGCCCAAGCGCGCAACACTCGTACCCGCCAAGCGCGCGAGTGCCTCCGCCAGCTCCGCCTCAGCCGCGACCGTTTCGGCCGGATCGGCCCGCACCTGTGACGCGTGGAGTTCCGCGCCAATGCCTCCGTCAGGCACGAGGTTAAACCCGGCCCAGATTCGTTGCTGCCACTCGGGCAAAGTCGCGATGTCTTTGGCGAAGACCACTACGAGCCCTACGTCGTTGAGGCCGAAGTGAACCGGCGACATCGGTAAACAGCCAACGCCCCCGGTGTCCCGGGAGTACCACTCCAGCGCGGCGTGTCGAAAGCGGAGGAGTGCGGGAATCACGTCAGGCCGGAACCACAGCCACTGCGCGGCATCCGTCAGCTGACGCGCCTCACGCCGCGCACCGTCGGCCGCCACGATGAACTGCACGGTCGAGGCGACGGGATCGATCGCTGGGATAGTCATGCGGAGTTGGCGGTCAGGACGTGAGGGTCATGGCACCGGTCCGGGTATCGGAGGCGCCCGCTCGACCGTACCGGAGGGCTTCCAAAACCCAAAGTCGCGGAGTCACGCCGGGCGGCCGGTGGCGGGAGGCTCGCGGCGGGCGCACCTTCCACACCGGATGGGCGTGCATCGCCTCGAGGAGCCGCTCGACCTTTGCTTTGGTGGCTGAGACCACGGCCGCCGGGATCCGGCCGTCTGGCCACTCGACCATGGCGATCTCGCGCAGCAGAGGCGCGCGCCGGCCGTGGGCCCGGCTCGGACGGACAACCGCGTTGAGCTGGGCGAATGCGATGCCGAGCTCCGTTGTCCCCTACAGACGCATTGAAGTTTTCCCCAGCTCCAACCGTATGCCGACGCCAGTGCTCATCGGGCACCGACAATTCCCCTCGCGGGCGCAAGCACTTGAGGAAGCGCGGCGCGTCCGCGATCAGTATGCGAATGGCGACCGTGTCGGCGCGCATGACGTTGAGTTCTTGACGGATCTGCTCTTCCTGCATTCTGAGGCGCCGGAGAAGATCGGCTCCGGTATCGCTGGCTTCTCCGTCGACCTCGATCAGGAGTTTCGTCGCACCCGTTGCGTCTACGTGCACCGCACCGACGGCTCAAGCACCGACTTCAGTTTCAAGAATTGCATTGAGGGGGCGAAGCCGCGCCAAGATCGCTACAGCGCCATCCGCGAGGCGGTCAGCGACCAGACCATTGCCTTCAAGCAGCGCGCGTTCGCGGACCAAGCCCGCGTGCCATGCGCCGTGCGCGGCACGCCAACAGCGTTTGCTGATGCGCACGTCGACCACGTGCCGCCGCAGACGCTACGTCAGCTTGTGACAGCGTGGCTCGCCGCAGAGCGTATGCACATCGACGACATCGAGATCAGCCCACCGGCAGACAACCAGTTCGTGGCAGACATGATCGACCCGGACCAGCGACGCCGATGGACGACCTACCATGCAGATCGGGCCGTGCTGCGCTTGGTGTGCCGCGCTGCAAACCTCTCCGATGTCCCCCGCGCGGCGAGGCAAACTCGATAATCCTGCGAGACGGAGGCAGCGCGCGAGCACGGGGTGCCGCCGCCGGGGCGATTCAGCGCTTGCTCTTCCCCTTCTTCTCCTTGGGCGGCGCGATAGGCTTGCCGTCGAACGTCACGTCGACGCGCGCCTTCCCCGACAACTTGAGCTGCATACCGTCCTGCCGCTTCTTTTCGACGAACGTCTCCTGGTGGTGGGCCGGGAGGACGCGCGGCGCTCCGCAAGCGCGCAGCGCAGCGTCCAGCGACATCGCGGCCTCGCCCATGTCGAACGCGACCAGCGCCTCGATCGCCCCGCCGTCGGCCGTCACGAACCGTATGTGCTCCAAGTCGCCGAGCGTCCGGAGGTAGGCGATCGCCTCGGCCTCGCCGGCGTCCACCTTCTGCCGGAGCCCTGGATGCAGCCGCTTTCGCATGTCCTCGATCGACGTGGTCGGCGCAGCGACCAGCTTAAACATGCCGTCCGCCGCGAACTGCTTCATGTCGAGGTCGTGCTTGGTCCCTTCGTCATCCTCGTAGTAGTACGCTTCGCGGAACGCGACCGTCTCCGGAATCAAGACCTCGTACTGGGTGCAGAGGGCCCGCCACCCGCGGGCGCTGAACGCCTCGAACACTGCACAGGCGTCAAGCAACAGCAGGCGAGGGCGCGACGGCATGCGAGGTGTCGTTTGAGGGCTCGAGCTCGAGCGACCGCAGCGCCCCAAGCGTCGTCTCCAGGTACCGCGCGATCACCGAAAGGCCTACCTCCCCGCGCTGGAACGCCCAGTGCGCGAGCTGCACGTACCGCGGGCTGAACGGCGTGTGCGGGGGCGCTGGCGACTTCCCGCGCAACTGCCGGCCGGCCTCCTGCACCTGCGGGTCCGACACCAGTTGTTTGGCCTGAGCGGCCGTCAGGCGCTTGAGGCCTTGGAGCCGGTACACGAGCGCCTGCGTGGAGACGCCAAACTCCACCGCTAGCTGGGCGAGGTCGTAGGGGCTGGGCACTCCCCCGAGCGTCCGCCGGTCGTAGCGCGCCGTCAGCGACCCCTCGGGCAGCAGTAGCGCTGACGCGAAGGCATCGGCGTACTGCTCCAGCCGTGCGTACCACTTCGGGTCCTTGTCCCCAGTCGCCCCGCTGTTGGCCCACGCGCGCTCCACGGCCGTCCAGGTGACGAGGTGAAAGACCTCATGCGCCAGGCTGAAGGTCTGGCGCCAGGGGGCCTCGGAGGCGTCAAGCAGGATGGCCGCGCCGAAGTCCCCGCGCACGCACGCCGCGGAGGCGTCGCCGTCATGGGTTTCGGTCAGCCGTTCGAAGAACAGCTTGACGCCGTGCGTGTCCTCCAGCGTCC
>JBIPOH010000065.1:0-13147 GCA_044379435.1 Novosphingobium sp. | reverse complement strand
CACCGTGCGGCTCGACCTTTCCCTCCGCCCCGGCGATCCCGACGCCGCGAAGCAGGTGCTTTAGAACCATGTACCAGTATGACCAGTACGACCAGGCCATGGTCGATGCCCGTGTGGAGGAATTCCGGGGGCAAGTGACGCGCCGCATGGCGGGCGAGATCACCGAAGACCAGTTCAAGCCGCTGCGGCTGAAGAACGGCCTCTATCTGCAGTTGCACGCCTACATGCTGCGCGTGGCGATCCCTTATGGCACGCTCAATGGCCGCCAGATGCGCCTGCTGGGCGATATCGCCGATAAGTATGACCGGGGATACGGCCATTTCACCACGCGCCAGAACATCCAGTATAACTGGATCAAGCTGGAAGATGCGCCGCAGATCCTCGCCGATCTGGCGACGGTGGAAATGCACGCCATCCAGACCAGCGGCAACTGCATCCGCAACATCAGCTCGGACCACTTTGCCGGTGCGGCGGCGGATGAAGTCGTCGATCCGCGCCCCTACGCCGAGCTGCTGCGCCAGTGGTCGAGCTTCCATCCGGAGTTCGATTACCTGCCGCGCAAGTTCAAGATCGCGGTGATCGCGAGCGATACCGACCGCGCGGCGATGCGCCTGCATGATATCGGCATCCAGATCGTGAAGAACGATGCGGGCGAGATCGGCGCGCGCTTCTATGTCGGCGGCGGCATGGGCCGCACCCCGATGATCGGGCCGGTGATCGGCGATTTCGTCCCCGTGCTGCAGATGGTCAGCTATGCCGAGGCGTGCCTGCGCGTCTACAACCGCTATGGCCGCCGCGACAACAAGTACAAGGCGCGGATCAAGATCCTCGTCCACGAAATTGGCGCGGACGAATACCGCCGTCAGGTGGAAGAAGAGTTCGCGCATATCCTGACGCTGGGGCTGGAGCCGCCGCAGGCCGAGTTGGAGCGGATTGCCGCGTTCTTCGCTGATCCGGGCCTCGAAAACGGCCTCGCCGATGGCTTTGACCGCTCTGATCCGGACTTCGCCGTGTGGGCCGACCAGAACACGGCCGCGCACAAGCAGGCGGGCTACAAGGCGGTGGTCATCAGCCTCAAGCCTGCGGGCGGCATCCCGGGTGACGCCAGCGCGGACCAGATCCGCCTGATGGCGCAACTTGCCGAAGCCTACAGCCTTGACGAACTGCGCGTGACGCATACGCAGAACATCGTGCTGCCGCATGTCAAGCAGAGCGATCTTTATGCGCTGTGGCAGAAGCTCGATGCAGCCGGGCTGGCCACGGCCAACCTTGACCTCATCGGCGATATCATCGCCTGCCCGGGGCTGGATTACTGCAGCCTTGCCAATGCCCGCTCGATCCCGCTGGCGCAGAAGATTTCGGCGCGCTTTGCAGCGCCCGAACGGCAGCGCGAACTGGGTGAGCTGAAGGTCAAGATTTCCGGCTGCATCAATGCCTGCGGGCACCACCATGCCGGGCACATCGGCATTCTGGGCGTGGACCGGAAAGGCACCGAAAACTACCAGCTTTCGTTCGGCGGCAGCGAGGCGGCGGATACGTCTCTGGGCGTGATCACCGGGCCGGGCTTCAACGAGGACGGCGTGGTCGACGCGCTGGAGAAGGCGACGGAGGTCTATCTGGCCCAGCGCGCCGAAGGCGAGCGCTTCCTCGATACCTACCGCCGCATCGGCATGGCCCCGTTCAAGGAGGCGATCTATGGGTAATCTGCTGCGCTACCGCGACGACGCGGCAACCGGCGCGCCAGTGCTTTCGCTGGCGGACTTTCTGGCATCGGACAATTCCGCCGCCGTGCGCATCGAACCGGGCGAGGATGCCCGCGCGCTGCTGCCGCATCTGGGGCGCATCGCGCTCGTTGAAGTGGCCTTCCCCGCCTATACCGACGGGCGCGGCTATTCCTCTGCCCGGATCCTGCGCGAAGAGGGTTATACAGGCGAACTGCGCGCGGTGGGCGATGTGCTGCTCGACCAGTTCAGCCACATGAAGCGCTGCGGCTTCGATGCCTTCGCGCCTGCCCAGCCGATTGCAGCAGAAGCGGCAGAAGCAGCCTTTGCGACGTGGCCCGAGGTCTATCAGAAGACGGTGGACGGCCGCTCGCCCATCTGGGCGCTGCGCCATGGGCGCTGAACAGGTTCGCAGCACAGACCGGATCGAAACCGGACCGCGCTTCACCGAAAGTGACGCGATCCGGCTGAACAACTTGTTTCGCGGCACAGACACGCCCGAAATGCTGCGCAATGTCCTGCAAGACAAGCTGATCGGCGATGTCGCGGTCGTCTCCAGCTTTGGTGCGGAAAGCGCAGTGCTGCTGCATCTGGTGGCTCAAGTGGACCCCGGCATTCCGGTGGTCTTTCTGGAAACGCACAAGCACTTCCCGGAAACGGTGGCCTATCGCGATGAACTGGTGGCGCACATCGGCCTGACGAACCTGCTGATCGTTGAGCCGGATGCCGCGCTGCTGGAGGCCAAGGACGGCAACGGGCTGCGCTGGTCGTGGGATCCGGATGGCTGCTGCGATATCCGCAAGGTGCAGCCGCTGGCCCGCGCGCTGCTGGCGTTCGATGCCTCGATCAGTGGGCGCAAGGGGTTCCAGTCCGCCACGCGCAGCGGCCTGCCGCGCTTCGAGATCGACCGGACCGATGCTGAAGGGCGGCTGAAGTTCAATCCGCTCGCGGCGTGGACCTCGGAGGATCTCGAAGCCTACATGACCGCGCATGATCTGCCGCGCCATCCGCTGGTGGCCCAAGGCTATCCTTCCATCGGCTGCGCGCCCTGCACCAGCAAGGTTGCCGCCGGGGAAGATCCGCGTTCGGGCCGCTGGAAGGGCTGGGACAAGGTGGAATGCGGCATCCATGTGCCCGGTTCGCCAGCGGGCGCGGCCAGCGGCAACGATGGCGATCTGCCGCCGGGATACGATCCGGCATTCTGAGGCGGCCGCCGCCCCCTGATTGCTCACCATAGAGCACCTTGCGCGGGACTGCTTCGGGGGCCTAGGCGCTGTGCCATGCAATCGCCCCAAATCACTGTCTGGTATGATGGCGCCTGCCCACTCTGCACCCGCGAAATTGCGCTGATGCGGCGTCTGGACCGGGCGCGGCGGATTGCGTTTGTCGATGTGGTGCAAGCGGATGCCGCCTGCCCGGTTGATCGCACCCTGCTGCTGGCGCGGCTCCATGCACGCGAAGATGGCGTATTGCTTGATGGCGCGGCAGCATTTGCGGCGATGTGGCGGGCGATCCCGCTGCTTAGGCCGCTGGGGTTGCTGGCGCGCAACCGGCAGGTATTGGGCGCGCTCGAATGGGCCTACGTGCGCTTTTTGCGGGTGCGGCCTGCTCTGCAAAGGATGATGCGTTGAGCGACGCCAATAACAGTGACGGGCGCTACCGGAAGGTTCCCACCAGCCGCCTTTCCCGCTTCTCGGCGTTCGGCCAGCTGGCGGGCGGCGTCGCGGGGGGCGTGATCGCAGAAGGGGCCAAGCGGCTCGCGCGCGGGGAACGCCCGCAGATGGCGGACCTGCTGCTCACTCCCGGCAACGCCACGCGCGTGACCGAGCAGCTTTCGCGGCTGCGCGGCGCTGCGATGAAGCTGGGGCAGATGATTTCGCTCGATGCGGGCGATCTGCTGCCGGCCGAGCTCACCGCGATCCTCGCCAAGCTGCGCGATGCTGCGCACTTCATGCCGCCCAAGCAATTGCAGACCGTGCTGTCGGCCGTCTGGGGACCAGACTGGCGGCGCCGCTTTGCGCGGTTTGAAACCACGCCGATCGCAGCGGCCTCCATCGGGCAGGTCCACCGCGCGCAGATGCACGATGGGCGCGTGGTCGCGGTGAAGGTGCAGTATCCCGGCATCGCCGCCAGCATCGATGCCGATATCGACAACGTGGCGACCTTGCTGCGCGTTTCGGGCCTCCTGCCCAAGTCGCTCGATATCACGCCCTTGCTGGCCGAAGCCAAGCTGCAGCTGCACGAGGAAGCGGACTACTTGCGTGAGGCCGAGCAGATGCGCCGCTATGGCGCGATGCTGGCAGGCGAGGCGCAGTTCGTGGTGCCCGCGCCGGTGGACGAGTTGACCGGGCCGGGCGTGCTGACGATGGATTTCATCCCCTCGCGCCCGATCGACACGCTGGCCGATGCCCCGCAGGACGTGCGCGACCGGGTAATGGGCGCGATGCTCGATCTGGTGCTGCGAGAGCTGTTCGAATTCGGCTTCATGCAGACCGACCCCAATTTCGCCAACTATCGCTGGCAGCCCGATACGGGGAAGATCGTCCTGCTCGATTTCGGTGCGGCCCGCGCCGTTCCGGAAGAAACGCGCGCCGCCTATGCGCGGATGATGCAGGCGGGCTTGAGCGGCGATCCGGCCGAACTGAAGCGCCGCATCTGCGAGGTGGGCTTTGCCTCGGACGAGCAGATGGCGCGGCATGGCGATGCGTTCGAAGGCGTGATCGGCGTGATCCTCGAACACGTCAACAAGGCCGATATCTTTGATTTTGCCGACCGCAGCTTCGTGGCGCAGCTGCGGGATTTCGGCGAGCCGGTGGCGCAGGACCGCGATACCTGGCACTTGCCGCCGATGGATACGCTGTTCGTGCAGCGCAAGGTCAGCGGCACCGCGCTGCTGGCCGTGAGGATGAAAGCGCGCCTGCCCTTGCAGGGAATGGTGGCGGCGCGGCTGGCGCATCTGGCCGAACCGGCCTGAGCCATCCCGCATTCGGACGGGGGTTCAAGCCAGATGAAGGCAGGCTTTCTGCGTGATTGCCTGCACAGGGCGCAAGCGATAAACTAGCCGCTGAGCAGCATGAGCCGTGACTGATGGCGACCCCGCGGATCATCCCCGTTTTCACCAATGCCGAGGTCGTGCGCGCGCTCCAGACCAATTGGGGCGGCACGCAGCAGGGCCAGCTGTTTGGCTGGGCGGGGCCGCGGGTTACCTATAGCGTGCCCGCCACCGCGCCCCCAGACTTGTTTGGCGCGGCGGTGGAGACGGCAGGGTTCGTCGCGCCGGATGCGGTGCCGCATGCCTCGGCCTCGCTCTCGCTTTCCGGCATGGCGGCGATGGCGTTCGAATTGTGGGATGATCTCATCGCGATCAGTCTCGATCCGGTGCGCGATCCGGCCCTTGCCCCGAAAGCCCAGATTTCGGTGGCCTTCTCCACCACCACGCGCGGCGGCGGGATCTACGCGCTGACCAAGGGCAGCGCGCAGCTTGCCGGAACCCTGACCTTCGATGCTGGCCGCGTCTGGCTTAATCCCGCGTGGCCCGAATTTCGGAAATGGGCCTATGGCGAGCGCGGGCTGGAAGCCGCGCTGCACGAGATCGGGCACACGCTCGGCCTCTCGCACCCGGCGGTCTATGATATCTCGAATGCGGTGCTGCCGACTTATGCCGCCAGCGCCGGGTTCACCAAGGACACGCTGCGCTGGACGGTGATGTCGTATTTCGCGGCCAATTCCGATAATTCGGCGGTGGACCGTACTGGAGCTACCACGACAAGCGACGTGAATGGGGACGGCATCAATGCGGCCACCCCGCTGATCTACGACATTCTGGCGATACAGCAGAAATACGGCGCGGACCCGGCGACGCGCACGGGGTCCGACACGTATGGCTTCCACGCCAAACTGAGCGGGCCGTGGCGGCCGATGTTCGCCTTTGACCGGTGGTACAATCCGGACCCGGTGATCGCGATCTATGATGCGGGCGGGCGCGATACGCTGGACACGAGCGGCTATGCCACCAACCAGCGCATCAGTCTGGTGCCGGGCACGCTTTCGGACATCGGCAACCTCACGCAGAACGTGGGCATCGCGTTTGGCACGGTGATAGAGAATGCCATCGGCGGCGCGGGGGGCGATGCCATCGCTGGCAATGCCGCAAACAACCGCCTGCAAGGTGGCCCGGGCCGCGATGTGCTGCGCGGCGCCTCTGGCGCTGACCGGCTGGAGGGCGGCTCCGGCAACGATCAGCTCTTTGGCGGCGCGGGCAACGACCGGCTGATCGGCGGGCCGGGCCTGGACCAGCTGACCGGCGGGACAGGGCGCGATACGTTTTCGTTCAGCGCCATCCCCGCCGCGCTGAGCGAGCGGGACATGATCCACGATTTCACGAGCGGCACCGACCGGATCGAACTGGCGGGCAAGGCCTTTGCCGGGGTTTCAACTGGCGTGCTGGCGCTGGGCAGCGCGGCGACCCGTGCGGGCGATCACCTGCTCTATGATCCTGCCAAAGGGCTGCTGCTCTATGATGCCGATGGATCGGGCACAGCCGCCGCAGTGCAGATCGCGCGGCTGACGGATGTGCCGCACCTCGCGCCCGGCGATATCGTGGTTATTTGAGCCAGCCCGCCTCGCGGTACCATGCAGCCGTGGCGCTCAGCCCCTCGCGCGTGTCGATACGGGGGCGCCACAGCGACTTGGGCGGCTGCGCCCCTTCGCTGACGGTCCAGTCGGGATGGCAGATATAGCGCGCACGATCGGGCGTGAGCTTGGCCTTGGCGCCGCGCAGCAGCCGGTCAGCCTTGGCGGCAAGGCCGATGATGCGCGGCGAAAGCGAAAGCGGACGGACCGGCTTATCCCGAACCGCTGCGCCGATGGCCAGCGCAAGGCGGACATGAGTCCAGCCACCGGGCTCGCCATCATCAGGCTCGAACATCCGGTGCGTGGTGTCCTCGCTGCTGGGCAGCAGGGCGATGAGCAATTCCGCGAGATCGGTCACGTGGATCACCGATAGCCGGCCCGGCGGCGGCAGCGGCACCACGCCGCGCCGCGCGAGGCGGAACAGCTCGAGCATTTCGGTATCGCGCGGGCCAAACACGGCGGGCGGGCGCACCACCGTCCAATCAAGGCCCGAGGCGCGCACCAGCTTTTCCCCGCGCAGCTTGGAGGCGCCATAGACCGACAGCTGCGGTTCGCGCGCAGCGAGCGATGAGACGTGGATCATGCGGCCGACGCCCATGTCATGCGCCGCCTCGATCACGCGCAAAGTGCCTTGCACGTTGCCTTCCTCGAACCCCGCCGCATCGGGCGCGTTGACCACGCCGGCGATGTGGATCACCGCGCTGGCGCCCTGCATCAGGCGCTTCAGCGCCGCAACATCGGCCAGATCGCCATCGATCCATTCGACCCCGCCGCGCAGGCGCTGCTTGCGCCGGGTCAGCGCACGCACTTCAAGCTTGTGGCGGCCAGCGGCCATCAGCACGGCCTGCCCGACGAAGCCGGTTGCGCCGGTTACTGCGACGAGATCGCCGCCTTCTGCGTTCACAGCATCACCAACTGATCGCGGTGGACCAGCGCCGAGCGCGGGGCATAGCCGAGCAGCGCCTCATGCTCCGCCGAAGGGCGGCCCATCAGCGCGGCGCATTCCGCCGCATCATATTCACTCAGCCCGCGCGCGAGGACGCCGCCATCCGGGCCGTGCACGGCAATCGCATCGCCGCGCACGAACGCGCCTTCGACATGTGTGACCCCCGCCGCCAGCAGGCTGGACCCACGCGCAAGAGCAGCCGCAGCGCCAGCATCGACATGGACCGCGCCCTTCATGCGCAGCTTGCCGCCCAGCCATGCCTTGCGCGCGCGCGCCTTGCGTCCGGAGCGCTGGGGCGGGCAGAACAGGGTGCCGCGCTCTTCGCCCAGCGCCGCCGCGATGGGGCTGTCCGGGCGGCCATCGATGATCGCCAGCGCGATGCCGGCCAGCCCCGCAATCTCGGCGGCCTGCAGCTTGGATGTCATCCCGCCCGAGCCGAGGCCGGAGGACGAGCCGCCTGTCGCCATGGCGTGGATTTCGGGCGTAATGCCGAGCACCACGGGGATGCGCACTGCGCCTTCCAGCCGGGGATCGCGATCATAGAGCCCGTCGATATCGGAAAGCAGCAGCACCGCGCTGGCACCTGCCGCCTGCCCTACGCGCGCGGCCAGCCGGTCGTTGTCGCCGAAGCGGATTTCCTCGGTCGCCACGGTATCGTTCTCGTTGATCACTGGCACCGCGCCTGCTGCCAGCAAGGTGCCCAGCGTGGCCGTGACATTGAGGTAGCGGCGGCGGTCCTCAAGGTCTTCGAGCGTGAGCAGCACTTGCGCCGCGATCAGCCGGTGATCGGCCAGCAGTTCCGCCCAGAGCCCGGCCAGCGCGATCTGGCCAACGGCAGCGGCGGCCTGCGCATCCGCCAGACTGCCCCGCCCGCCCCGCGCCAGGCCCAGCTTGCGCGCGCCCAGCGCAATCGCGCCTGAGGAAACGACGATGACATCCTGCCCGCGCGCGCGCGCCGCAGCGATCTCTGCAACCAGCAGCGTCAGCCAGTGCCGCCGCGGCTCTCCATCCTTGCCGACAAGCAATGCGGAGCCGACCTTGATGACAAGGCGCGGCGCCAGCGCGGGATCGGTGAGCCGGGCAAGACGATCAATGGACATGGTGCCCGCCGCTTAGGGGAAATGCGGCGTTGCGGGAAGGGGCCGATCAGCGCGACTGTGCGCGCCAGCGCTGCACGGTGCGCTCCACCGCCATTTCCTCGCCGCCGGTCCTGCCCCACAGTTCGGAGAACGAAGGGTCCGCCGATGCCGGGCGCAATTCGGTGGCCAGTTCATCGAATGCGACGCGGATCGGGATCGAGACGCCTTCGCCGCAGATGATGCATTCACGGTTCCGCAGCGCCGGGATCGAATCGAGGAAGCCGCGCGCGCCTTCGGGCATCGCCGCCTTCACGAAAGCCTGATCGCGCTCGTTGTTGAGGCGCATGGCGATGATCGTGCCGCACTGGCTGAGCACGCCTTCGGCAAGGTCCGAAGGGCGCTGCGTAATGAGGCCCAGCGAAACGCCGTACTTGCGGCCTTCCTTGGCGATGCGCGAAAGAATGCGGCCGACCGACGAACCGTCCGAGTTCTTTTCGGCGGGCACGTAGCGGTGCGCTTCCTCGCAGACCAGCAGGATCGGCCGGGTTTCCTCGTCGCGCGACCAGATCGCATAATCGAACACGAGGCGCGAGAGCACCGCGACCACGGTTGAGGTAATCTCCGAAGGCACGCCCGAAACATCGATGATCGAGATCGGCTTGCCGTGCGAGGGCAGGCGGAACACGCGGCTGATGAATTCGGCCATCGTATCGCCCACCAGCATGCCGGAGAACATGAACTGATAGCGCGGATCGCCGCGCAGCTCCTCGATCTTGGTCTTGATGCGCTGATAGGGGACGGAGGTGTGGCCCTTGTCGAGCTTGCCCATCTCGTTGTTCAGGATGTTGAGCAGGTCTGACAGCAGATAGGGGATCGGCGAGTCGACCGTGATCTTGCCGATCTGTTCGGCCAGCCGGTTCTTGTGCCGCGCCGCGAGCAGGCACTTGCCCAGAATGTCCGAATCGATCTGGCGGTCCGTGCCAGTCGAGGTGAGGAACACCTCGCAGTGCTCCTCGAAGTTCATCAGCCAGTAGGGCATGGCGAGGTTGTTGACGTCGAGCAATTGGCCGTGATTGCGGAAGGCCTGCATGTATTCGCCGTGCGGATCGATCATCACGATGTGGCCTTCCGGGGCCAGTTCGCAGATGCGGTGCAGGATCAGCGCCGCGCTGGTCGATTTGCCGGTGCCGGTGGAACCCAGCAGCGCGAAATGCTTGCCCAGCAGCGCATCGACATAGAGACCGGCGCGAATGTCGCGCGTGGGAAACACTGTGCCGATGGTCACGTTGGTGCGCCCGTCGCTCGCGTAGATCTGGCGAAGATCGGTGCTGGTGGCCGGATAGATCGGCGATCCCGGCACCGGATAGCGCGTCACACCGCGGCGGAAGCCATAGATCTTGCCAGTCAGGCGCTCCTCGTCGCCCTCGCCCAGAAAATCGATCTGCGCGATGATCACCCCGTCGTGCCCCGCGGTCATGTCCTGCCGCTGCGTGCGCACGCTGCCCAGCAGCCAGCCATGGCCAACCCGGATCTTGAGCTGGCTGCCCACCTGACCCGCCAGCGAGATCGAGGGATCGCTATCGGCCATGCATTCTTCCAGCCGCGTCAGATCGAGCGCGATCGAGCTGCCCGCACCCGAAACATCGAGCACATACCCGATCGGACGGCGCGCGTTGTCTGGTGCCGGACGCGGCGCGCTGCGCGGATCTGCACTCACAGCCGGGCGCGCACCATTGGCCGCGAGGTCGGCGGATGTCGCCTGACCATCGCTCTGAAGGCCGTTGATGCTCATATCGCTCATCGTCACCTGATCCCCGCCTGCAACGGCCTCTTGAGCCTGAGACGTAGCCTTTGACGGTTAAAAACTGGCTAATGACGGCGCGCGGGACCCTACACTTGCGGGCAGCCCGACGGGCTTTCAGAAGGCTGGCGGGGCCCTTCCCGATATCAGACCAGCGCGAACAGTCGCCCGGCAATCCAGCCCATGGAAACCGAGAGGATCACCGCGAACAGGCCATAGAAAAACCCGTTGCGGGCGGCGTTATCGGCCACCAGCCGTTCGAAACCTTCCTTGCGCACCGTCACGCGCGAAATCGCCGATGCGACCACCCGCCCGTCGCGCACGGCAAAGGTCTCGGCCGTATACGTACCAGTCTGCACGGTCGATGGCAGGGCAATCCGCGCCTGATACAGGACCTGGCCGCTGATCTTCACCCCGCGCTCGTTCTCCTGATAGAGCTCCTGCCGCCGCAACAGATCGACCAGACCTTCGGAGAACCGTTTCTGTTCGGCGGGATCGA
Source organism: Novosphingobium sp. (assembly GCA_044379435.1). Classification (GTDB taxonomy): domain Bacteria; phylum Pseudomonadota; class Alphaproteobacteria; order Sphingomonadales; family Sphingomonadaceae; genus Novosphingobium. Next base: position 2,469 of record JBIPOH010000065.1, on the reverse strand, counting down.
TGACGCCCACGGGCGATAGCTGGAGCCACTTCAGGCCCATTTCATAGATCGCCGCAGTCTTGCCATCGACCAGCTTGGCAATGGGCCGGGAAGAGGCGAGCGCATAGAAGCTGGGCGCGGAGCGGAATTCGGTGCTGCTGGCATTGACCCAGACCCCCGCAACCTTGCGCTTTTCGCGCACCACGATCGAGCGAACCGGCCCTTCGAGCAGGACCACGATATCGTAGTCCCCCGCCGCGCGCGCGCCCTCCGGGGTCAGGATCGCGCCGAACAGCAGCAGATCAGCACCGGTAAAGCCTTGCCGCACCTGAATTTCGTGCTGCGAGATTTCCGGCACGAGAATCGGATCGCGCGCCCCGCCGCACAGCACCAGCACGATCAGCAGCGCGGCAATCCGGGCGATCATTCCACCACCACTGTGTAGATCTCGTCTGGCCGGTAGCCCAGCCCCAGCGCCATGCGCACCGCCACCCCCAGCACGATCACGGCGAGGATGAGCCGCAGATGCTCTGGCTTGGCCTTCTGCGCAAACTGCGCGCCGACTTGCGCACCCGTCACCGATCCGATCAGCAGCAGCACCGCCAGCACGATATCGACCGCGCGCGTGGTCAGCGCGTGCATCATCGTCGTCGCCATCGTCACGAACAGGATCTGGAACAGCGAAGTGCCGACCACGACGGCCACGCTCATCCCGAGGATATAAAGCATCGCGGGCACAAGGATGAACCCGCCGCCGATCCCCATCAGCATGGTCAGAATGCCCGTAAACATGCCCAGCAGCAGCGGCGCGAGCGGGGAGATGTAGAGCCCGGAGCGATAGAACCGCCAGCGCAGCGGCAGGCTGGCCACCAGCGGATGATGGCGGCGCTTGCGCGGCGGCAGGGGCTTTCCGCTGCGTTCAGCCCGAAGCGCGCCGAGGCTTTCGTGCGCCATCAGGCCGCCGATCCCGCCCAGCATCAGCACATAGAGAATGTTGATCACCGTATCGATCTGGCCCAGCGCCTGCAGCAGGCGAAACAGCCCCGCGCCCAGAAGGGTGCCGATCACCCCGCCCGCAACCAGCACGCCGCCCATCTGGAAATCGATGCCGCCGCGCCGCGCATGGGCAAAGGCGCCCGAAACGCTGGCCCCGGTCACCTGGCTGGCCGCCGAAGCCGCCGCCACCGTGGGCGGCACGCCATAGAAGATCAGCAGCGGGGTGGTCAGGAACCCGCCGCCCACGCCGAACATGCCCGAAAGCAGCCCCGTCAGTGCTCCCAGCATGACGATGACGAGGCCATTGACCGAAAGATTCGCGATGGGGAGGTAGACATCCATCCTAGTGTGGAGGCTAGCCGCTCCGCACCGGCTTGGGAACGCCCGAGACCCGGTTTTCCCGTTATGGTTTTCTCAATCAGAACCCTGCCGCCACGGTCAGCGCCGGGCCTGATCCCGGCTCGGCCTTGCCAGCCACGCGAAAGCGCCAGTCCACACCGACGCGGACGCCGATCCGGCGCGCCTCAGGGCCGATCATGCTGCGCAGTTCGATGCGCGGGCCAAGGTCCAGCCGCGCCGCGCCGCGCTGCCCGCCGCTCCACAGGCCGCCGCCTGCGCGAAAGTCCAAGCCCTTCAGCGGCGCGATCAGCGGGCGCTGCACGGTCGCCGCTAGATCATAGAACGCCGTGGCATCGCGCCCCCCCGCCCAGCCGCCCTGGGCATAGGCCTCGCCCTCGAACCCCAGCGGCAGGCGCTGCGGGGGCAACTGGGTCACCCCCATGATGACCGGGCGCGCCACGGACCGCCCGCCCTGATTCTGCACCCGCACTTCCCCCAGCAGCGCCACCGGCAGCCGCGGCACCGGCCTCAGCATCAGGCCAAGCGCGGCCTCGGCCTGCCCCGAAGTGCCGCCCAGCGCGCCCGACACCCGGAGATAAGCCTGCGGCACCAGCGGGCTTGCCGGAGCGAGCCGGTAGCGCAGCACCGCACCGGCCTGACTGCCGCCATAGGACGCCGCGCCAGCCGCCAGCGCAGGCGCGCTATCGCCCCCGCGCAGCAGCACCCAGCCATCGGCCGACCAGCGCCGCACCCGCCCGCTGCCCGCCGCCGCTACGGGGAGGGGCGCTGCGGCACCGGCGGGTCCGCCAAGGGGCTGGCGAAAGGCTGCGCCGGTCTGCCCGGGATCGGGGCGAAAGCCGTAGACCGGCCCCGTAAAGGCCCTTGGGAAGGAGGCGCCGCTGCCAGTAAGGCGCAGCCACGGAACACCCGCACCGCTCTCTTCGCCAGCGGCCATTGCCATGCCCGGCCCCACGCGCACGGCCGCTGCCGCAAGGGCCTGTGCCTTGCGGGCTTCCCACCAGCGGCGCAACCGGCGGGGTGCGCTTTCACGCGGGGAAACCGGCCCGACCTGCGCAAAGCCCGCCCCGGCGAAATAATCGGGAAACGGCGTGAACGGCGCGATTTCAGGCCAGCCTGTGATGGGATCAGTGCCGG
>JBIPOH010000341.1:0-3848 GCA_044379435.1 Novosphingobium sp. | reverse complement strand
GGCGGATTTCTGTCACTGCTCGCATGGATGTGGCTGGCGCGCGGGGTGGCGCAATTGCGTGAGCGCACGCTGGCGGACAGCCCCGATCCGGGCGGCGAGAGCGCGCGGTACGGCGCCATCCTCGCCAACCGCGCGACCTGGGCGATCGTTGGCGCCAAGGCTCTGTCGGACATGACGTGGTGGTTCATCAACTTCTGGCTCGCAGATTACTACCGCAAGGAGTTTGGCCTCACCACGCTGGAACTCGCGGTGCCGCTGGCGATTGCCTTTGCCGGGTCAGGCCTCGGCGCGCTGCTGGCGGGGTGGGTCTCGACCCGGCTGCTGGAGCGCGGGCATAGCCCCAACCGGGTGCGCAAGGGCGTGATGCTGGCCTCGGCCCTACTGGTCGCGCCCCTGCCGCTGGTGCTGGAGCTCAACGCATTTTGGCCCGTGGCCGTGATGATCGGCGTGGTGATGGCCGGGCATCAGGGCTTCTCGCTCTCGCTGTTCTCGACCATCACCGATGTCGTCCCCAACGCCAAGGTGGGGCGGGTGACGGCGTTCGGCGCGTTCATGGGCAATATGGGCGGGGTGGCGATTTCATTGATTACCGGCCGCGTGCTCGATGCAGGCTTCGGCTTCGTGCCGCTGTTCATCTTTGCCGCCTCGTCCTATCTGGTTGCGCTGGCGTGGTTCCAGTGGCTGCTGCCGGTGATCCGTCGGCCGGAGGAAGAGGCGGTGGATCTCCTCGCATAGCCGTCCAAGGCGCCGGTGCGGTTGCATTCAACAGGCTTGCGGAGTAGGGCTATGACACCGTGAGACATAAGGCAGGCTGAACGGCATGAAGCGCAATGCGCGCCCCGATTACGAGGCTTTTGCCGGCGACCTGTTCGGCGAGATCATGCTCGCCGATACGGCTGCTGCTGCCGCCGCCAAGGCCGAGAAGAAGCCGCTGTCGCGCTTCGTCCCCGGCTTCGCGATCTGTGCCATTGCCGGAGCGGCCGCTGCTTGGCTCAGCCAGAACTACGGGGTCCCGATCATTTTGGCGGGCTTGCTGCTCGGCCTGGCGATGAACTTTGCAGCGACAGACCCCCGCACCCATGACGGGCTCGACTGGGTGTCGCGGCATGGCCTGCGCGCGGGGATTGTGCTGCTCGGCGTGCAGGTCACCGCGATGCAGGTGATGGCGATGGGTTTGGTGCCGTTCCTCGGCCTCGCGCTGGTGATGGCCGCCGCGCTGATTGCCGCCCTCGCTGCCGCGCGCCTGACCGGACAGAGCCAATCGGTCGGCCTGCTCGGCGGCGGGGCGACCGCGATCTGCGGGGCTTCGGCGGCGCTGGCGCTGTATGGCGTAATCGGGCGCGAGCGGATCGATCAGGCGCTTTTCACCCTGACGCTGGTGATCCTTGCAGCCGCCAGCGCGATTGCGCTCGTTACCTATCCGCCGCTCACCCGGATGCTCGGCTTTACCGATGCGCAGGCCGGGTTCCTGGTCGGCGCATCGATCCATGATGTCGCACAGGCGATTGGCGCAGGGTTCGCCGTGTCCGACGCAGCCGGCGCGCAGGCGACCGTGGTGAAGCTCACCCGCGTGGCGCTGCTTGCCCCGCTGGTGACGCTCGCCGCGCTGTGGATCGCGCGCGCCGAACCGCTGCCCGAAGGCGTGGGCCGGACGCGCGTGCCGCTGCTGCCGGGCTTCATCCTTGCCTTCCTTGCGCTGGTGGGGGTCAATTCGCTTGTCACCCTGCCCGCTGATCTCGCGGGCCACGCGCTGGCCCTGTCAAAGACCTTGCTGCTGCTGGCCGTCACCGCCACTGCGATGCGGACGCGGACCGACCTGCTGCTCGGATTGGGCTGGCGGTCGGTGATGCCGGTGTTGGCGGCGACCATCGCCTCGCTCGCAACGGCCCTTGGCTTTGCGTGGTGGATGATTTGATGCCCTATGTGTTCGACCTTGCAGTGATCGGCGGCGGCGTGAACGGCGCCGGGATCGCCCGCGATGCCGCCGGGCGCGGGGCCAAGGTGCTGCTGCTGGAACGCGGCGATCTGGCGGAAGGCACCTCGTCCAATTCCACCAAGCTGATCCACGGCGGCTTGCGCTACCTCGAACATTATGAATTCTCGTTGGTACGCGAGGCGCTGACCGAGCGTGAGGTGCTGTGGGGCATCGCGCCACACATCATCTGGCCGCTGCGCTTCATCCTACCCCACCGCCCTGGCCTGCGCCCGCGCTGGCTGCTGCGACTGGGCCTGTTCCTCTACGACCATATCGGCGGGCGGAAATATCTGCCCTCTGCCGAGGGGATCGACCTGACCCGGCACCCGGCCGGTGTGCCGCTCAAGCCGGAATACACCCGCGCCTTTGCCTATTCCGATGGTTGGGTGGATGATGCGCGGCTGGTGGTGCTCAACGCCCGTGACGCGGCGGATCGCGGCGCCGAGGTGCGCACCCGCTGCGAGGTGACAGCGCTTACCCGCGAGGGCGGGCATTGGCGGATCGAAGCGGGGGGCGAGACCTTCCACGCCCGCGCCGTCGTCAATGCTGCTGGGCCGCGTGTGCTCGACCTGCTGGGCCGCGCGGGCGAGCCTACAGCGCAGAAGATGCGACTGGTGCGCGGCTCGCACATCGTGGTGCGCAAGCTGTTCGACCACGATTACGCCTATTTCTTCCAGCTACCCGACGGGCGGATATTCTTCGCGATCCCCTACGAACAGGACTTCACCCTGATCGGCACCACCGATGTCGATCACGACGGCAGCCTCGACGAAGTGCGCGCCAGTGCCGAGGAAATCGCTTATCTGTGCGCGGGCGCGTCGGAGTATTTCCGTAAGCCCGTAACGCCTGCTGATGTCGTCTGGACCTATTCCGGCGTGCGCCCGCTGATCGACGATGGCTCGGGCAAGCCCGAGGCAGCGACCCGCGGCTACAGCTTCGAACTCGACGGCGGAGCGGACGGTGCGGCTCCGCTGCTCTCCGTGTTCGGCGGCAAGATCACCACCTATCGCGAACTCGCCGCCGAGGCGATCCGTCAGCTTGAGCCCTTCCTCCCAGTGCTGGAAGGTGAGGATTGGACCGGCAAGGCGTTCCTGCCAGGCGGCGATTTCGGGCGCTTCGATGCCCCTGCCCTCGCCGCCGATCTGGCCGCGCGCTATCCGTTTCTGGGCGAGGTCGAGGCCCACCGCCTGGTCAGGCTTTACGGCACTTCAGCCGCCACCTTCCTCGGCGAGGCCGAAAGCGCAGCGGATTTGGGTGAGGCTTTCGGCCACGGGCTAACGGCGGCGGAAGTCGAATACCTCATCGCTTACGAATGGGCCCGCACTGCCGCTGACGTGCTGTGGCGACGGACCAAGCTCGGCCTGCATTTCACGGACGCGCAAACCGCGCGGCTCGCTGCCTACATCACCGAAAGGATTACCCCCGCATGACCCGAATCGTAGCCCTTGGCGGCACGGTCAATCCCGGCTCGTCCACTGAGCAGGCGCTGCGCCTCGCCGCCAGTATTGCGGCGGCGGATGGAGCCGAGGTGACGGTGTTCGGCGGCGAATATCTGACCGCGCTGCCGCACTACCTTGGCCCGCTGCACGACCCATCGCAAGGAGCGGAGATGGTCGCAGCCGTGCGCGCGGCTGATGGCTTGCTGATAGCTGCGCCGGGATATCACGGCACGATTTCGGGCGTGGTCAAGAACGCGCTCGATTACCTTGAGGACCTCAGCCGGGACGAGCGGCCCTATCTCGATGGCCGCGCGGTCGGTCTGATTGCCACCGCGTTCGGCGATCAGGCGTCGATGAGCACCCTGCTCACCATGCGGGCGATCACCCATGCCCTGCGCGGCTGGCCGACCCCGATGGGCGCGACGATCCGCACC
>JBIPOH010000064.1:0-13151 GCA_044379435.1 Novosphingobium sp. | reverse complement strand
AACCGATGAAGCCCGCCTGGAACGTAGTCAGATCCGGGGCCACATACTTGTCGGGAATGAGCTTGGTGACATCGACAAACTCCAGCCCGAACAGCGGCGCCAGCAGGCTGATGTTGCTGACCCCGAGAAATGGGGTCCGCTCGGGAAATTCCTCGAACCAGAGCCGCAGGGTATCGGCCTGATTGAAGAATGGGCGATATATGATCGTCTCGGTCAGGTCATCGTAGTTGACGGCACCCGTGTTCAACTGCGCTCGATACTGAATCTGATAAAGAACCAGCAGAACGAACAGGAGAAGTGCGATAGTGCCGGCAAAAAGCCCCACGTCTCTTGGCCGCGGATTAATCCGCTGTGTTTTGTAAATATATGTGGCTATGAATATCACCACAAAGATATACAGCAGAGGAAACTTGTTTAGCTGCAGAAAGCAGCAGATATACAAGACGAATATCAGCGCAACGTAAGTCAGATTATTGGTCTTGAGCACGTAAATCATGCTCGTTGCCACCAGCAAGGCCGACGTCGATTGCCGGGTATAGGCCATCAGCGTTTCAACCGGCGTGCCGCTGAACAGTTCCCGCCGGATGTCTGCATAAGTCGACGCGGTGCGGCCAAGCAGGTAGGCGATATGTTCGCGCAGACGCGGCAGTTCCACGCCATCGGTTGCGAGGAAAATCACGCAGTAAACGGCGATCGCAATTACGAAGAATGCCCGCCCCTTGAAGGTGATGAGCACGTCATGCCGATAGGTTCCGCCATCGAATTGCTGGATCGCCCGGCGTAGAAACGGCGCGCAGACAACGATGCCGGCCGCCATCGCGACATTGGCGAGGATCAGCGCGCGGTGGAACCGGCTCTGGTAGAATTCAGGCTGATAGGCCGCATAGCGGAGCATATCCTCCATGAATGTCTGTGGCCCGAATTCGGCAAAATAGAAGACCACGCAGATCCACAGCGGGCTGATCACCGGCGTCCTCGACCAGACAAGGACACCGATGGGCAGAAAATAGCTTAAAAGAACCCAGATGTTTTCCAAGATGGTGCTCTCTGTTCCTGTGACCGGATCAAGCGAACTGCCGCGATCCGTTCTGCCTGATACCGATCATTTGCGCCACATCACGCCGCTTCGTTCCCCGCAAAAGTACCTGCGCACCTAGCGCACTCGCTGCAGGTGCGGCGAGCCGATCTCGACGCGCTGCCCAGCGGCACCAGCGGCAAGCGGATCACCGAGCAGCGTGACGGTGTAGGAAGAGCAGCTGCTGCCTGAAGCGAATTCGACGCTGGCCTGCGCGCGGGTCGTGGCAGTCTTGCGCTGCATGGCTCTGGCCTGGCGCAGCAGCCGCTGCCCGCAACGCACCTGCCACATGACCGGTGGATCGTCCGCGGTGTCTGTCATGACATCCGCATCGATCCGGAAAACCCCCTCCGGCTCGACCACAAACAGCTTTTCGGCCAGCACCTGCGCTTCCGGCAGGCCGCTCACGGCCAGCCGCCAATCACCCGCGGCATTGCGTACCAGTTCCGCTTGGGGGCTTGGAAATTGCCAGAACAAAGGCAGGTCTTCCGCCCCCGCAGGCGCCGGAGCCCAGCCAAGGTCGCGCCGCGCCGCGCCGGGCAGCGGACCGAAGCGCGCGGCAAAGTCTCCCGCCCCGGCAAAATCGCTGCGCGCCAGATAGCCTTTGACCACAGCCTTGAGCAGCTTTCCGCGCAGCGCAGCATCGGGCGGCCGATGATCCAGCAGGAAAGCGGACAGCACACCGAGCGTTTCCGGATCCCGCGCGCCCGCCGCAATCATCGCAGGATACCACGGCCGCGTTTGACGGGCAGCGATCAATTCCGCGCCGCTAGGTTCTCCAGGCGCGCCCGTCTCGCCAATCGCAATGGCCAGCAGGGGCAGAATGGTGCGCTGCTCGGCCGGAGACTGGCTTGCCAAGCGGTCGAGCACGACCACCACCCGTTCAAGGCTCGCGGTCTGCGTGGCCTGCGCCAGTTCGGTGCGCAAAAAATCCGGAGACCGGCGCGTGAGCGCGCCCAGCAGCGCAAGGCTGCGATCAGCCGCTGCCTGATCGCCGCTGCCCTGCTGCACCTGCATCAACTGAGCCTGCATCAGTTGCGCCAGCGCACGGTGATCAAGCGGATTTTCGCCGAGAGCACGCACGGCCTTGGCCCGGTCCGGCATAGCCTGCGTCGTACCCGGCGTTCCTGCCTGCGGGCTGCGCACCTGCGCTGCCTGTGCGTCGGCAACGCCGAGCCAATCCTGCACGTGATAGACGGACGCCACGGCGGCAACACCGATGCACAGCACGGCGCACATTCGCAGGACCACCACCGTGATGCGCTGCGGCACCATCCCGTTCAGGCCTTGCCCGCCGCCCCGCTGACCGAGACCTTGCCCGACACCTCGTTCTCGCGCCCATAACCGTAGCCATAGCCGTAGCCATAGCCGTAGCCATACTCGCTGCGCTTGAGATCGATCTTGGTGACGACCACGCCCAGCACGCGGCTACCCACGGCCTGCAGCCGTTGAATGGCATTCTTGGCCGAACGCCGAGATGTCCGCCCGGCCTCGATCACGAACACCATGCTTTCGGCCGCGGCCCCGATCAGCGGCGCGTCTGCAAGGCCCAGTACCGGCGGCGCATCGATGATCACGTGATCATAGCCTTCCAGCAGCGTCTGGATGATCTGCCCCATCCGGTCGGTCGAATAGAGTTCTGCAGGATTGGGCACCGATGGGCCGGTCGTCAGAACATCAAGTCCGGCTTCCTCCGCGTGGATCAGGTAATCCAGCGGGCTGCCATCGCCCGCCAGAACATTGGCCAGACCGCGATCGTTGGCCAGATCAAGGAACTGGTTGATCGAAGGCGAGCGCAAGTCCGCATCGATCAGCACAACCTTCTTGCCCGTACGGGCCACCACCAATGCCAGCGCCAGCGACGTGGTCGACTTGCCTTCCGAACTCTGCGAGCTTGTCACCACCACCGAGCGGGGGAAGCCGTGGCTGGTCGAGAAGGCCAGCACGGAGCGCAGCGAGAACATCGCTTCATAGAGCGACGAGCGCGTGTCCTTGAGATCGGTGAGCGGACTGCCTTCGTCCACCTTGGGCGAAATGCCCAGCAGAGGCAGGCCGAGATGCAAGCGCACATCGTCAGGATTGCGCACCCCTTCATCGATCTGTTCGAGGGCGAACACGACAGCAGCAGCCAATGCCAGACCTGCCATCAGCCCCAGAATCAGGTTCAGCATGAGGTTTGGCGAAGAGGGCTGCCGCGGCACTTCGGCAAAATCGACGATGGAAATATTGCTCACGCCGACCGTACCGGCCACGCCGATTTCCTTGTAGCGCTGGAGCAAGGCATCATAGAGTTGCCGGTTGGTATCGGCTTCACGCTGATAGATGTTGTACTGGATTGAATCCTGCCGCTGGCGGTCAAGCTGGGCCTTGAGTGCTTCCACTTTGGTCGTAAGGCGCTGTTCGCGTGCCAGAGCCTCGTTGAAAATCTGACGCCGGCTCCCGGCGATGCGCGCGGTTTCCTGCGCGATCGAGGCATCGAGGGCTGCAATCTCCTGCTTGACGATGCGCGCCGCGGTATACTCGGGCTCATAGCTGACCATGAGGTTGGCGTAATTGGCCGCCTGTTCCGCCCGGCGCGCACGCATCTGCGCGATGGCGGGGTTGGTCAGGCTTTCACTGGTCATGTCGGCCTTGCTGGCGGCCTTGGCTTCGGCTGCCACGCGGTCCGCCTTGGCGGCGGCCAGCGACTCGTTCAGCGCTTCCAGATCCGCCGAGGCCAGCGTGCGCTGGGTAAAGGTGCGGCCATCGGCATCGCGCGTTGTATCCAGCGTCACGATGTCCTTGCTGGAGGCGAAGGTCGCTGCATCCCGTTCCGATTGCTCGAGCTTGGCCTTGAGCGAGGCGAGCCGGTCTTCAAGGAACTTGCGCGCGTCTGCCGTCGAGGCGAACTGCCGGTCCATGCTGAGCGCGATGTATTCCTGCGCCCAGGCATTGGTCAGCTTCGCCGACAATTCGGGGGAGCGGGTAGCAAACTTGATGTCGACAAGGCGCGAGGCTCGGATCGGGCTGACCTGCAGATTTTGCAGCAGCAGAACCGCAGCCGTCCGCCGCCGCTCAGCCAGGACCACCTTGTTGTCGATCTTGCTACCGGGATCAGGCTGATAAAGGCGCCTGCCAAACGCTGCGAAGAACTCCGGCGAAGAATCCAGCCCCAGTCGCTTGACCACCCGGTCTGCCAGGCTCCGCGCCTTGAACAGGGTGTATTGCGTCTCGTAAAACTCGATATCGCGGCCTTGTGACGAAGCTTCGAGGCCTTGCACACTGGTGATGTTTTTCTGTTCGCGATTGATCTCAAGCTGCGCCCGCGCGGTGAAGATCGGTGCCACCAGCAGCGTTCCGACCAGCGCCGCAGCCAGCGTTACCACGATGATCGCGACAATCAGCCAGGTGCGGCGGACAACCGCATGCCATGCCTGCAGCATCAACTGGCGGAATTCCCAGCCAGGCGCTTTGACGGGTCCCTCGGCAGGCTTTGGCGGAAGCGCGGTATCGGGCAGGGTATTGGCGGACATTCGGGGTTTCTCTCTGCGGTGCTCAGCGCGAGACGCGGTCGATCAGGATGATCAGGGGGGCAGCAACAGCCGCCAGGTCCTTGAAGAACCGGCGCCGATCGGAGAAGCTGACAGTTACCACATCGTTGGCGTAGATTTCCGGATCGGCATAAGCGCCGCGCCGGATCGCCTCGAGACTGTAGAGCGCCGCATAGCGCTGGCCGCCGACAGTGCGGAACACCACCACCTCGTCGAGTTTGGAAAACTCGGTCGTCCCTTCGGCCTTGGCGACCGCGCCAACCAGCGTTGTCCGGCCAGTGAGCGGATAGAGCCCGGGCTTCTCGACCTCACCTTCCACCGTGATGACGCGGCTCAGGACTTCCTTGAGATTGACGGTCACCTGCGGCTCACGAATGTAGGCCTTGCGCAGACGCTGCACGAGGTCCTGCTCGATCTCCACCGGGGTCTTGCCGCTCACGCGGAGCAGGCCCACCAGCGGAAACGACACCTGCCCGGAAGCATCGACCTGAACCTCGCGGCTCGTCAGATCCTTCACCCCGTAAACATCGATGATCAGCCGGTCGAACGGACCAACAAAGTAAGGCGATGTTTCCAGCTGATAATCCCGCTGGGTCGGCGCCGGCAAAACGCCCGTGGGCACCACCGAAAGCGCCGGGTCACCGCCAATCACAGGGCGGCCGCCGCAGGCCGAAAGCAGCAACAGGGTACCCAAGGCCGCCGTGCGCAGCAACTCTTCGGCCAGTTTCCCAGAAATCATCGACAATGCCCCACCAAAACGATGCCCCACCGAACCTGACTTGCCCGTTAGGGGCTTGCACCGAAGCAGCAACTTGCTGCAATCGTTTTTAAATGCTCAATTCAATCCATATTGGATATATTTGATTCTTTAACTGCTCCATGCCGATAGCTGTCATGGTCCGACAATCCAAGGTTTATCCACACAAGCATAACGACAAGTACCGCGCCAAAGCCGGGGGTGCGCAGCGGATAATCGGTGATCGACGCGAGCGCCATGAGCAGCGTTCCCACCAGACCGGCCACAACAAGATCACGCGTTTCCTCCCGCCTGCCCCGCCAGCGCAGACACCGCCAAGCCGCGAAAAACCACGCCGCCACAGCCCAGATCAGCAGGGCAAGCCCCGGAAATCCTGCGGTAAGCACCACTTCCAGCCAATCGTTGTGCACGTGGTTGGCATAAGTCGGCGCCAGAAGATCGTCAGGCTCATCGATCTGGTAAACCGGTTCGAACGTGCCGATCCCGCTGCCAAGAGGTGCATAATGCTGGGTCATTGTCAGCACCACCGGCAGGATCTTGCTGCGCAAGTCGGCGCGCGGATCGAGTGCGGACAACCGGTCAATCGAAAGCGCCCTGTCGTTGCGCAGCGCCACTCCGGTCAGCGCCAGACCGCCCAGCAGCGCCAGCGCGCTCCAGCCCGCCAGCCGCCGCCGCACCGAAGCGCGGCGCTTGTCAGAGCGCGGCCCTGCCTGCTGCGCAGCAGCGCCTGCCTGAAACGGGGGCAGCAAGATCAGGCTGACCACAGCCGAGACTACCATGACCACCAAACCCGAGCGCGAACCGGTGGCTACGATCAGGGGAAGCAACGCCGCAAACAGCAACACGACCGCCGCATTGGTCAGGTTCAGCCGCTCCGCCCGTTGCCGGTCCAGCCGCATCCGGATCGGGCTTTGGCGCAGCAGCGCCAGCGCCAGCGGCACCATCAGCGCCAGAAACAACGCCTGATGATTGCGATTGGCAAATAACCCGACCGAGGACCCGGCATGGCTCACCCGGTAGAGATACAGCGGCCCGTCGCTGTCCCCCAGCATCTGCGCAACGCCCAGCACCGCGCTGGCAAGGCCAATTGTCAGCAGCACCGCGCCCAGCCGCCGCAGCTGGCCCGCCGGAAGCTGGGCTGCATGGACCAGCACCGAAAGCGGCGTTGCCATGAACCACAGGGCATTCCATGTCCACACCGGCGCCATCGAAAGCGGCCGCCAGACGGAGCCCAGCCCGGCCGCTTCGTCGATCCTCACGATCAGATCCCGGCCGGGCAGCGCGCTCCACAGCATCGGTGGCAGCGGGACGAGGTGCAGCGCAATCAGTGCCGTCACCGCCGCGGAAAAAGCGAACGTCATGCCGAACCGCGCAATATGCGCCCGGGTCAGCGTTAACAGTCCCGCCCCAAGGAAGATCAGCGAAGCGGGGCGCAGAACCAGCAGGGAAGGCATGTCCGGGCGCGAGGAGCCGCCGAGAGCAAAAATCAGGCAAAGCCAGATCGCCAGCGCCACAAACCGCGCGGAACCGGCCAGCGCTACTGGCAGCGGGCCACGTGCTCGTTCGTTGTTCCACATCCCGGATTTTGTCGTGCTGCTCATCTATGGGCCCACCAAGAAAAGCGGCGATGTCGCAATCAACCGGCGAGGGATGACGATGTCTGCACAGAAGCGCCCTGTATTGCCACCCGACAGCCGACAACGCATTCAAAGACTCCAGCTAGCAGATGCTGCCCGAACGCAGTCCCTCTTCTAGATGCAAGCTGCAAATCAGCGCAAGGGCCAGGTCCCGCTCGGTCCCGAATTGAGCCAGACTGGCCGTTCGGCTGCCCCGATCCCGCGCGCTCGGCCCCGGTGCTGGGCGGTGCCTGACACCGTCGGTCAACCGGAATTGCCGCAGATTACCCCGTATTTCTTCCGATTCCCCCCGGATTCCAGCGTTTTCTGCCCGCGCAAGGCTGGACGCCGCTTGCAGGCCAAGCTAACCGGCCCGTCCAACCGTTGGAGAATTGGGATCATGAATACTGCCGAACTCGCCGAAGCCGTTGCTGCCAGCGCGGGCCTCACCAAGGCCGATGCCAAGAAGCTGGTCGACACCGTGTTCGCGGCGATCGCCGATGCCGCTGCCAAGGGCGAAGAAGTTTCGCTGAGCGCCTTCGGGAAGTTCAAGGTCAAGGAAAGCCCGGCCCGTGAAGGCCGCAACCCCTCGACCGGCGCCACCATCCAGATCGCCGCTTCGCGCAAGCTGACCTTCGCCGCTGCAAAGTCGGTCAAGGACAAGCTGAACGGCTGATCCATCCCGCTCCCGTCCGGGGGCAGGACGATATAAGAACGGCACGCGGGAAAACCCTCCCGCGTGCCGTTCGCGTTTCAGGGAAGGGAATGGCATCCTCATGGGCTTTGATGATCTCATGCGCCGCTATTTCGGCACCGCTGATCTGGGCGGTCTGGGCGCGAGCGAACTTGCCGCCGGTTCGGAACGCCTTGCGGTCGATCTGGGACTGGAAACCGATCCTGCCCGCCGCTTTGCACTGTGGGCACTGATGCACATTCTGGGGTGCGCCCCCGATCTCGACATTGCGTTCAAGGACCCTGCAGAGCGCGATGCCGCGCGCAATTTCATGGACCTTGTGGCGGGCCCCGCCGCTTCTCCGCAATAAACAGAGGTGCGCGGCCCGGCGCGGCATGTTGAAACCGCAGGACAAGCCAAAGGAACCCGCCCATGACCGATCTCATCCTCGTCGATAGCGCCGATGGCGTTGCCACCGTCACGCTCAACCGGCCCGAGGCGATGAACGCGCTGTCCAAGGCCCTGCGCGCCCGCCTTGCCGAAGTGATGACTGCGCTCGACGCAGATGACAGCGTGCGCGCGGTCGTCCTCACAGGCGCTGGCACCCGCGCTTTCACTGCCGGACTCGATTTGAAGGAACTGGGCTCGCAAGCTGGAGCGCTCGGCGCGGCCAATGCCGAGGGCGCAGCGGAGAACCCGGTCAAGGCCATCGAGATCTGCCGCAAACCCGTCGTCGGCGCGATCAACGGCGTCGCCATCACCGGCGGCTTCGAGGTTGCCCTCGCCTGCGATGTGCTGATCGCCTCTTCCAATGCGCGCTTTGCCGATACCCATGCCCGCGTCGGCGTCTATCCCGGCTGGGGCCTTTCGCAGAAGCTGCCCCGCCTGATCGGCATCAGCCGCGCCAAGGAGCTTTCGTTCACTGGCAACTTCCTCGATGCAGCAACGGCGGAAGCGTGGGGGCTCGTCAACCGGGTCGTCGAACCCGAAGCCCTGCTGCCCACCGCGCAGCAACTGGCGCGCGACATGGCCTCGATCGATCCCACTTTCCTGCGCAATTACAAGGCGCTGATTGACGATGGCTATGCCCTGCCCTTTGGCGAGGGCATGGCGCTGGAGGCCAGCCGTTCTTCTGCCGCCAATTCCGCCGTGCAGCCCGGCGAGGTCGAGGCCCGCCGTCTTGCGGTGCAGGCGCGCGGCCGCAGCCAGTAGGCCTCAAGCCGCGTCCCTTTGCGGGACAAGTTGACACAGTTGACACGGTCCAGAGCACAAGCAGCCGTCCCATCCTGAAACGCCGATCTGGCAGGCCATAGGGCTGCTTGCGCGGGTGTGCGCGCAAGCACCCGAAGCCACAAACAACGGTTCAAGGAGCAGCGCGGATCATGCCGCAATGCGCCGCTTGTAGGAAAGGTGTTTCAGCTGCCGCCAGTCTGGCCGAACTCAAGTTCAGTTCCTTCTTCGAGCGTTGTCCGTCGGCCCGTGCATGACACAGGCCTTGGCTTTGTTTGGCGGCAAAGAACAGCGAAGGCCCGGATCAAGTCCGGGCCGACGATGCCATTTGGTGACATCTGGCTCCAGGGTCAGGACCTATTAACCGCGCCTTCGAGGTTTGAGGCAAAATGGCTCAGTGAGAGGAAGGAAGACGCAGGGATATGTCGATATCTCAAGGCTTCCTGACGAAGCAATGGGCCATTTTGGTCAAATCCCGAAGGGACGCTGGAATGGCTTCCATCTCGTGCAGATACTTGCTTGGAAAGGCAACCAGCCTTCCCTGCGCAAGCATCCGCCCGATATGTTCGCCATTCCAGCGCCTCGAAGGCGCAGTTAATAGGTCCTGACCCTAGGTATGCGGATGCGCGCCGTATCCGTCCAGTCGGCGCAGGGTCGCGCTAAAACGGACCCTGCGCGCCTTTCGCACTTGCGGCATTTGGAGTAGTACCCATCTCTATTCCAGAATCGCCCCCGCGAAAGGACCCGCACGATGACCGATACTCCCGAGAACGCGGCTCCCGAAGCTGCTGCAAAGCCCGCGAAGACCCGCAAGAAAGCCGCTCTGAAAGTCGTTGAGACCGTGGCTGAAGCTGTGCCCGAAGCTGTGTCTGCAGAGATCGCGCAAGTCGAGGAAACCGTGGCAGAGGCAGCCAGCGCCGTCACCACGCGCTTTGGCAAAGCGATCGAGGACGCAAAGGCCAGCGCCGCCAATCTCACCGGCGAAGCACGTGAACGCACCGCCGCGATCACCGAAACCGTGTCTGCCACCGCCACCGAAGTGACGGAAAAGGCAGGTGAATATGCCGAACAGGCCAAAGTCGTCGCGCTCGATCTCGCGCGGCAGGGCAAAGGCAAGGCCACGGCCGCGCTCTCGACCCTTGGCGAGACGATCGAAACCAACGCCAGCGTGATCGACGAGAAGCTCGGCGTGCAATACGGCGATTACGCGCGCGGCGCGGCGCATACCCTGCAGTCCACTGCCGCCAACCTCGAAGCCAAGGACATTCCCGAGATTGGCGAGGAGATCGTGACTTTCGTGAAGAAGAGCCCGGTCAAGGCGCTTGGCATCGCAGCGGTCACCGGCTTTGTGCTCACGCGCCTGCTGCGCCGCAAGCCTGCCCCTGCGCCGACGCAGGACCCGGCTTCGGCCGCCGACGAAGCCACGGAAGCCTGATCCGCCAGCGTGACCGAGGACAAAGTCCACACCGATAGCGACGCGGCGGAACAGGATTCGCTGCTTGGTGGCGCGCGGGCGCTGCTGGAAGATGGGCAGAGCCTGCTCAGCGCCGAAATCGCCTTTCAGAAGGCTCGTGCCGGCTTCGTGCTGGGGCGGGCCAAAGGTGTGCTCGCCCTCGCCGCGCTGGCGCTGGCGCTGCTGTTCTTTACGCTCATGGCGCTCGTCGTGGGCCTGCTGTTGGCCCTTGCGCCGCTGATCGGCCCGTGGGGCGCACTCGGCGCTGTCGTGCTTGGCCTCCTCGCGCTCACCGGCCTGTGCGTCCTCAGCGCGGTCAGCCGCGTGCGCTCCACCCTGCGCGCACTCAAGAGCAGGGGCGACGCGGCATGAGCGAGGACACGCTGCACGAAGCGCGTGCGCGGCGCGATGCGGCCTGGGCCCGGTTCAACGGGCAGAAGGATGCGCTGCGCACCGGCCTTGCCGAACGCCCGATCCCCATGCGCATCAAGCACGCCGCCATGGACCGCGTGATCGACACGGTGGACGAAGCCAAGGCAGTCGCCAAAGACAACGTTCCGGTTATCGCGGGCACTGCCGGACTGCTGGCGGCATGGTTCTTCCGCCGCCCCCTGATCCGCCTGATCAAGCGCCGCTTTGCCGCGAGCGAAGACGAAGCCGAGGATGTGACATGACCGACAGCGAAGCGCCCCAGCCGGAAACCGAAGCCGCCGCCGAAAAGCCCGCCAACCCGCTCGACAAGGTCAAGGGCTTCGTGGAGGAACATCCCGTCGCCATGGTCGCGGGCGGCATCGTGCTGGGCGCGCTGGTAGCCGGTGCCCTGGCACGCGGCAGCAGTGCGCTGGGCGACACTCTGGGCGATAAGGCCACGCGCAAGGGCACGCTCGCGCGCATGTCATTGCCGCGCCGCGCGGTGGACCTCGCCACGCTGGGCGTTGAACTCGCGGCTGCTTATGTCGCCGGGGCTGCGGGCGAAAAAGCCGCTGCCGCCGATGCGCCGGACGAACCGGCCAAGCCTGCGAAGCCGGGTCTGCCCGGCCTGGCAACCAAAGCCCTCAGCACCATCGGCCCACTGATCGCCAGCCGCCTGCCGGGAAACAAGGGCCAGTAAACAAGCCCTAGTAAACAAGTCCCGGTAAACAGGGCCATCCGCAACGTGCGGGGCTTGCATCCCCCTCTCTATTTTGCCAGTGCCGCCTTTCCTCCTCCCCAAGGAAACGGACACGCCAATCATGCAGAAACTGCACCTCGTCATGGGCGGACGGGTCAAGGACCCGCAGCATCTCGAATTTACCGATCTTTCCAAGATCGATCTTGTCGGGGTCTATCCCGACTATGCCAGCGCCGAGGAAGCGTGGCGCGGCTGTGCTCAGCGCACGGTGGACGATGCCGAAATGCGCTATGTGGTGGTCCACCTCCACCGCCTGCTCGAACCTGAGCTGCCAAAGGCAGAGTGAACGAAAAAGGGCTGCGGAACGAACCCGCAGCCCTTTTTGCTCTCCCCGACCCGCTCACCCTGAGCCTGTCGAAGGGTCCCTCGAAAAAGCGCAACCGCCTCAGATGAATTCGATCTTCTCGACCACATAGAACCGGTCGCCCGAAGGCACCGTCACTTCGATCTCTTCCTCGACGCGGCGGCCGATCAGCGCGCGGCCCAGCGGCGAGTTGTAGCTGATCCGGCCGCGCTTGGCGTCGGCCTCGGCCTGGCCCACGATCTGATACCGCACTGGCTTTTCGGCATCATCACGCAGCGTGACGGTTGCGCCGAACACGATGCGGTCACCCGAAAGTGTGGTGGGATCGATGATCTGCGCGCGGCTGATCTTGTCTTCCAGATCGCTGATCGTCGCCTCGACCTGCCCCTGACGCTCCTTGGCCGCATGATATTCGGCATTTTCGGAAAGATCGCCGTGCGCGCGCGCTTCCTCGATCGCATCCACGATCAGGGGGCGTTCCTCGCGCAGCGCCTTCAGCTCAGCCGTCAGCTTCTCGTAGCCTTCGGCCAGCATCGGCAGCTTCTCAACACTTGCCATCGCTAATCCTTCTTGCCTTTCAGTCCCTTGGGCCAATGCCGCAAAGGGAAAACCGTTCTTCCCCGGTCGGCTGAGTGCCGATCCGGGGTCACAATACCGCGATGCCGGGGATCACGTGGTTGGCAGATAGTAATCCTGCAGCGATCTTACCGCAAGTTCGGCGCTGCGCAGTGCCTCGATTGCCCCAGCCGCCGCCACCGAAGCCGCCGCCGTGGTGAAATAGGGCACCCTGCCGTAAAGTGCGCTGCCCCGGATCGACTGCGAATCCTTGTGGCTCTGCCAGCCTTCGGTGGTGTTGAAGATCAGCGCAATCTCGCCGTCGATGATCCGGTCCACGATATGCGGACGGCCCTCGGCCACCTTGTTGACTCGCTCGACCTTCACGCCAGCCGCGCTCAGATAATCTGCCGTTCCGCCCGTTGCGCAGATGCGGAAGCCCAGTGAATCGAGCTTCTGCAACGCTGGCAGGATCACCGGCTTGTCGCTGTCCTTCACCGAAACGAACACCGTACCTGCCTGCGGCAGCACCATCCCTGCGCCCAGCTGCGCCTTGGCAAAGGCCACCGCGAAGCCGCTGTCGATGCCCATCACCTCGCCGGTCGATTTCATCTCGGGCGAAAGCACCGGATCGACGCCGGGGAAGCGCGCAAACGGAAATACCGCTTCCTTGACCGCCATATGCGGCACATCGCGCTTGATCGGCGGCAGGTTCTTGAGCTTTTCGCCCGCCATGATCCGCGCGGCATACTTGGCAATCGGCTGGCCAATCGCCTTGGCCACGAAC